>JAFWYI010000166.1 GCA_017522745.1 Mailhella sp. | reverse complement strand
TTGTTTTTGGAGTGCCGTCAGAGACCTGCTGACATCGCGCATGATCAGCCACGCGATGGATTGCGCCGCCGTGAAGACACACACGCTATACGTCGCCAGACTGAAATATTTTTGCCAGAGACCTTTTTGAAAGGCATTGAGTTTCTTGTCGGAGAGTTCCATACATGTCCTTTGAGTGTTGTAGTTGAGGGGAAGAGGATACGAAAAAAGGCCACCGTGAAATTCACGGCAGCCTTTCCTTTGAATCTATGGAAGCTGTTATCGTTCGGCTCTTGCCAGACAGCGCTTTTTGAAGAAGGCCATGCCCCAGAGGAGGACATTGTCGAGTTCTTCCCTCACTTCCGCATCGTATTTTTTTTCTACGATCTGGCGGAGCGCTTCGCTGACGTTCGCATCGAGATCCTTCAGTGTGCTGGAATGCTTGGTTTCGATAACGGCTGCGCGTGCATTTCGACGGTCGATGATGACGATATCTGGTCGTCCGTAGCCGACTTCGTGATTGGACTCCACATCATAGCCGCAGCCGATGAAGAGGCCGACGAGGACGGCATGATAGAAGTCTTCATGATGGTCGTCATGAAAACTGATGCTGTTCAGCAGGATCTGGGCAAGCTGCCTGGTGAAGCGTTCGCCGTCGCCAGCCCAGAAGGCATCGAGCAGTTCTTCGCGCGGCGTCACCTTCATGGTGTCGGTGAACCAGGTACGAACAGACTTGATAAAGATCTTGCGGATTTCCTTGTTAGGGATGACAAGACGAGTCTTATCGCCAAAGCCCTCTTCCTGAGCTTTGGTCAGATAGCCGGTGAGATCGAGCATGCTCCAGAGGTTTTCTTCGGAGGAGTGCACCGTGTCGTAGGTCAGGCTTTCGACAAGCTCGACTTCGATGCTTTCCCCGGCAAGCAGAGTCTCAAACTTCTTGTTGGTGTTGAAATCCGTTCTTCCGATAAACTTCTTGATGATGCTGTTGCTGCTGGTATTGCTCCAGTAGGCCTGAGGCTTGGCGTTAGGATCGGTCTGAAGATCATCCACATACTGGAGGATGTCCCAGGGGCAGTATATTTCCTGACCGAGACCGAAACGATAGCCGTCGTACCACTCGCGCATCACATCTTTCTTGTCGGAAAAATGGGCATCGACGAGCAGATCATCGACTTCCTGCGAGGTGAAGCCGAACTTGTCGGAGAATTTAGGATCGGAGATGCCGTAGCATTTAAAGTTGTTAAGGCCTGTGAAGATGCTTTCTTTGGCGATACGAAGACAGCCGGTCAACACTGCCAGCTGAAGGGAAGAATTGGTCTTGAGAGCTGCACCCAGCATATTGCGGATAAAACAGACCATTTCGGCATAGTAGCCGTTCTGTTCTGCACGGGCGAGTGGGACGTCGTATTCGTCGATAAGCAGGATGGCAGGCTTGCCCCAGTGGGCGTGAAGGGCGCGAGAGAGGGTTATCAGCGAATTTTCAAGCAGGGCAGGACTTCCCTGTTTGAAGATCAGGGCAGAAAGATCCTTCTTGTCCGCCTCGCTAACTTCGGGAGAGTTCACGAGATACTCATGCTCAATACACAGCCGACTGATAACGGATGCCGCCTGCTCTAGAGCATGATCAAAATTCTGCCCTTCGATAAGCTTCAAGGAGAGAAAGGCGGAAGGATACTTGTTCATCCACGCATCGCAGATGGCCTCATTCTTGGAGATTGCCAGTCCTTCAAAAAGATTTCGGCTGTCCTGACGGATGTCGAAAAATTCCTGAAGCATGGTCATGTTCAGCGTCTTGCCGAAGCGACGAGGGCGCGTGATGAGAGAGACCATGGGAGGCGTCTGCGAAAGCAGTTCCTCCAGAAACATCGTCTTATCAATATAATAGCAGTTATCTTCCCGAATGCGCCGGAACGACTCACCGCCTATGAGAATGTTGGAAGCTGACATGGCATGCTCTCCTTGAACTCTTTTTACTATCCCAGCAAGAACGCAACGTGTCAACGAGAGAGGGTGTTAGAAATCTTACGCAGGCAGATGATTTTCCACATCCATGCGAACATGTAGGATGCGGATCACGTCAAGATATTCGTCGCTCTCTTTAAAATAGATGACGTGTCTGCCGACCTTGAACTTCCAGTAACCGGGCAGAATGTCAGTTGGCTGTGGGATGCTTCGCCGGGCAAGCAGGCTTTCGATGGCCGCGATAATGGTGCGATAATATCGGTCTGCCTGATCGGCAGACCACTCCCGCAGTATGTGGAGCCAGATATCTTCGAGATCCTGCTCCGCAAGCGGCGAGAGACGATAGATACGTTTACTGCCCATGCTTCATCCTCATCCTTGTCAGAAAGGCATCGCTGTCGAAGGGACGAGGCTCGCCGGAATTTTCTCCGGCTAGCAGAGCTTCCTTCAATGCCATGCGTTTCATATCCTGCTCTTCCAGCAGGCGCAGACCGGCACGAATAACTTCACTGGCAGAGCCATAGCGGCCCGACTGGATCTGAGCATCAATGAAAGTGGTAAAGTAGGAACCGAGAGAGACGGACGTGTTTTTCATAGAGATTCTCCTGCGAAGCACATTTTACGAATAATTAATATTTATTGGTAAAGCTTCACAGTGTCAATGAAGTTGAGACCTTATTTCCCTGTTCTGCCGAACAGAGAAGACGCCACGCTGGAGGCTCTGCGTAAGGCCTCGTCATGCAGGTGGGCGTAACGCTGGGTCATCTGCGGACTGGAATGGGTCATCAGCTTCTGGAGTTCGTACATGGAGACTTCGCCGGAGCTGGCAAGCCACGAGGCAAAGGAGTGGCGCAGGCCATGCAGAGGACGGAAGTTCTCCGGCAGACCGGCCTTCTCGCGCACATCATTAAGAAAGCCTGAGATATTAGAGCGAGGCTTGCTCGGATCCTTGCCCGGGAACACGTAGGGGCTGCCATAGCGGGGTATGCCGCTCAAGATCATGCGCGCCTGATCGTTCATGGGGATGGTATCGGTCTTGCCCTTCTTGGCGACCTCGCCGCGAAGCGTGATATAGCCGCGCTCGAAATCGAGATCGTCCCAGCGGAGATTGAGGAGCGCACTGCGCCTCATGCCGGTGAACAGCGCCAGCCGCACCATAGAGGCCATGAGCTGATCCGGCGCTTCGTCCAATACCGTCAGCAGACGTTTCACCTGCTCCGATGTGAGATTTTCCGTGACGCAGTTATCGACCGTGGGCATAGTGATACGGAGCCGCCCAGGAATGGATTCGATAAGTTCCTTCTCCAAGGCGAAGTTCAGCATCCTCTTTATCAGAGTGAGAACGTGCTTGATGGTCTGCGGAGCGCGACCGGCCTTTTCCATGCGACGGGTCAGAGCATCAAGGTCGGAGCTGGTCAGCTCCTCGATGGTCTTATGCCCCAGATGGGGAGAGATGTGCAGGTTGAAGCGGGTGCGGTCGTCGTCGATGCTTCGGTTGCTGCTCTTGCTTTCCTCGAACATCTTCCAGATAAGGTCGAGAGAATAACGGGCCTGCTCTTCGGCTCTGGCCTGCCTGACGGCTTCGCGCTTCTCTTCGTTGGAGCTGTCCTTGCCTTCGATACGCAGGCCGCGGATAGCCGAGGCCTTGGAAGGCGTCATGTTGTCGCGGAACTGCCCGCCGACCTTTTCTTCGATGAGCTTTCCGTTCTTGCGGTAGCGGATATAATAGACCTTCTCGATTCCGTTTCCGTTGGCCCGGGGAGCCTCCACAAAGAAGACTCCGGCATGGCATATCACTGTCTGTCTTTTTCTGCTTGCCATATAGTTTTTTCCTTTTTTACTGGACCTGCCCCACACTTACCTTCTTTTGTGGGGCATAACATATTGAAAACGGCGAAAATAGCCGTTTCTTTCTGCCCCACACTCTGCCCCACAAACAGGGTAAAGTCCAGTCGATGTCATCGGCTTTTCTATCCAAGAAATAGTTTGTAACTAATTATAATATAAAGAATAGTAAATGTGGGGCAAAATGGGTAAAAGCATGGTCAACGGCCTTTCACGCCGTCAACAGGGGTTCAAATCCCCTTGGGGACGCCAAGGAAATTCAACGCCTTACGAGAAATCGTAGGGCGTTTTTTCGTATCTGGGGCATTGTTATTCCCTCCCCATATCCTTCAGCTTTTGGAAGTTTTATAGATCCTCTTCGGACAAGGTAAACGCTGTGGGCTAGGCGGGGTGAACAGCAAGGCGAAAACGACAAGCCTCCCTGCCCCCTTCCCCCCTAGAGAAAGGCTGTCCCTGTCTGCTCGTTTCCGGCGGCACCTGAAACTCTCCACACGATTATACGCTTACATACAACAAAAGGCATATCCTCAGGCGAAGGGATATGCCTTTTGTGTTTTCGCCCCCCACTTTGCGGGAGGCACAAATCTTATAGCTTCATGAGGGACCCCACCGGCATAGCTGATGGGGTCCTTTTGCCTATCTTACTGGTTTTGCAGGATGATCTGCTGGCCTGCTATCTCCGCCTCGAGGGTCGTCTCGATGGTGAGATTGGCAGTCTCGTTTATGAAGGTCCCATCGGACTGCGCCGTCCAGGCTTCGCTGAGCGTTACAGAGTTGCTACCCACATTGACACCCACATCCTGCAGGGCGGTGAGGCTGGTGAGGCTTTCAGCACCGTCTCCCTTCACGAAAAGCTCGATGTCATGCACCTTGTCAGTGCCAAGCAGCGATTCGAGGGAGTCATCTTCGCTGAGCAGGATGTCGATACCGCTGCCGCCGTGGATGAGGGCATCGGTCGAATCGTACACGAAGATGTCAGAGCCGCTGCCGCCGAACAGGATATCAGAACCTGCGCCGCCATCGATGAAGTCGCTGCCGTCCATACCGAAGATCACGTCGGCACCGGAGTTGCCGAAGAGCATATCACCGCTGTCCGTGCCGTTTTCCAGATCTTCGATGAGTTCATTGAAGGAGCTGATGGCGGCCTCGGGCTCATCGGAGGCAAGAGCATCTGCCACAGCCTGCTTCACTCCCTTGGTAAGGCCACTGGTGAGCGTGATGGAGCTGGCATCGTCCGCAAAGGAAAGACCAAGGGCCTCTGCCAGTTCAAGACGGGTGTCGCCTTCGCCGGAGGTGTTGGATCCACCACCGATGATGAGGTCATCCGCCCCCATACCATAGAGTACATCCACGCCTTCGCCACCGATGAGGGCGTCGGGCTGGTCGTTCGCAGCGTCCACAAGGTACTTGTTGAGCTCGGCCGCGTGTTCCTTGGCAAAGGTGATGATCTCAGCCGCAGTGGGGTCAGCCGCAGAGCCGGAAAGCACCTTCACCATCTGAGCAAGGCTGTACGTATGCCCTTCATAGCTGAAGCTGGCCTGGTCGCCGAAGAGCAGGTCATCGCCCTTATTGGCGAAGGTCGCATCGGCGTTCGGCAGGTTGGTGGTCACGGCTTCGAGGGCCGCGGCCAGTTCATCCGCCGAGGAGATGAGTTCCGCACCCTTTGCCGTCGTGTCGTAGGGATTGAGCTTGCTGAGGGAAAGTCCATTGCCCACGTTGATGCCAATGGTGTGGATATCGCCGCATTCTCCCTTCAGCAGGTTGAAGTCGCGTTCGGTATTGTGGGTCTCGGTAAAGGGCTCACCGTCGGTGATGAAGATGACCTTGTTGGTGTAGGTCACACCGTCGCCAGCCTGTTCAGCCTCCATCTTCTGGAACCAGTCCGTCATGTCGCGGAAGGCCGTGGCATAGTTAGTGCCGCTTCCGTAACCGAAGGAGATATAGTTCTTCATGGCGGCAACTTCATCCTGGGAGGTGTTCTTCGTGATCTGCCAGCTGGTGCTGTATTCCAGATCGCCGTCGAAGGCGTTGAAGTGCAGGTTCACCACGGAGTCCTTCGAAACAGCTTCGTCCCACAGGCTGTCGATGAAGTTCTTCACCGCCTCCTTGGCCGTGGAGATCTCATCCTTCATGGAGCTGGAGCGGTCCATGGATACGGCGATATTGTAGTGGGCGCCGTCCACCAGGGTGGTGGTAGAACCCTGGATGATGTCCGAACCTTCGGAACCGGCTTCGCTCGTGGCCGTGACCTGCATGGACACGTCCGCAAGGTCAGTCGCGCCGTGGGCGTCCTTCACCTGGTACTGGAATTCCACGCTCTGGGTGTTGCTGCCACCGCTGACCATGGTGATGCTTTCGCCTTCGCAGTCGAAGGTGACGCTATCACGGTCGATAACGGGGTTGCCCTGCTCGTCGGTCACAGGATTGCCGTCTTCATCGAGCTTCTGGGTCTCGCGCACCACGATGGTATGCATGCCGTCAGCGCTGGCTTCCACCACTACGGCTTCGCCGTCCACCATCTTGGTATGCACGCCGTCCACAGTGATGATATGCAGCACGCCTTCGCTGTCCGTGATGCGGAACTCAGTGATGGCGAGGCTGTCCATATCGAGGTCGCTGTGGTGGGCGGCGTCGCTATCCCAGTCGTTTTCAAGCAGATCGGCAAAGGTGATTTCCCTGCTTTCGGTAGCAAGTTCCACACCTTCGGTTTCGTAGGTGATGCTTACGTTAGGCAGGGAGAAGGAGCCGATGCTGTACTTCGCCTTCATGTCCTGCTTGAGATTGAGATCACCTTCCACAGCCAGACCGCCGGTAACGCTGAGGCTGGACTGGTCGCTCGTGGTCACATCGCCCATCACATAGAGGAAGTTGCCCACGGTGACATCATTCGCATTGTTCTTCTTTCCCTTGTCGATGGTGAGGTCGCCATTGATTATGGTGGTACACGTGAAGTTGAAGTCTGTTTTTATGGTGAGGTCGCCAGTGATATAGAGCAGCATGCCCTTGCTGTTCGCTTCCTGTGCCGCACTCTTGATGACATTCCAGTCGGAGTCGGCATCCACGAACTTGATGTTGGTCAGGTTCGAACTGGTGAGGTTCTCGAGGTCGACGTTATTGTCCACAAGGTCCTTGAAGAACTTGCTGCGGAAAGTAGCGATATCAGTATCGCTGATATCCTTGTCGCCATAGACGACAGAGGCTTCCACATTTCTGGGTTTGTCGCCGTCGTACGAGATCTTCTTGAAGCCGCTCTTCTCACCAAGTACAGACACCACACAGGTGTCGCCATCGCTGTTCTTATCCAAAGTGATGACCACGCCGGCCGAGGTGCTGGTACCGCCCTGCGCTTCCTTGCCGATGTGGAGTACATCGCTGGAAGCAGTGGGGGCATCGTTCTGCACTTCGATAGTCACAGTCTGGGAAACGGCATCCTTATCGGCATCGGTCACCTGAACGGTGAGTTCATGCTCGAAGCCAGCGCCAGCAGTAGCGGAATCGTAGCTCAGGCTGTAGCTGAACTCGCCGCCTTCGCCCTGAGTGACGGTGATGCTCTGGCCATCGCCGAGGTCGGCGCTCCAGGTGCCATCACCAGTCTGCTCGAGCACAGTACCGCCCACGCTGAAGGAGACTTCCGCACCGTCGCCGCTGTCTGCGCCGAAGTCGATGCTGAAGGTATCGCTTGCGGTCTTGCCCGCGTGGACGGAAACAGCATCAAGGCCACGGATGGCAGGACCGTCGTCAGTGATAGCCACCGTCACGTTCAGCAAGGCCGCATTACCGTTGGCATCGGTCGCGTTGAAGCTCACCGGGCCGAGGGTCGCGCTATCCGTACCTTCGGCATGGCTGTAGGCCTTGTTCTGTGTGAACACGAGCTTACCATCGGCCAGCGAGAAGGTGCCGAAGTCGATGGAGGCGTTCACCGCATCCACTGCCTTCTGAGTCAGCGTCACACCGGTAGCAAGAGCCTGCGCATCAGAATCAGAGCCGGCAGTGCGAACATCCTCATCCTGCGTAGCAAAGCTCATGGCATCCAGCTTCACCGCGGTCACAGAAGCAGCGTCTTCCGAGAAGGCCACATCTTCATACTTACTATGCTGCACTCTGGTGATGCTGGCGCTGACAGTGCCATCTTCGCCAATAGCAACCGAGAAGCTGCCCTTGCCGTCCGCACCGATGGAGACCTCGCGCGGCTGGCTTTCGCCCTGCACCTGCACGAGCACAGTCACGGTGTCGGTACTGTGCGGAGCATGGTCAGCAGTGACGCTGAAGGTCACGTTGCCGTCGATATCCACCGGGCTGGCCTTCAGCGTGAAGGTCGTCGTGTCGATAGTGTCGGTCACGCTGGCGGTGGCAGTCGCGCCAGTGAAGTCAACGGCCTCGTAGTTGCCGCCGGTCACGCCGGTGACTGTCGCGGTCACGGAGGAGCCATCCTTATATACGTCTTCAGCGTTGCCGTGAGCCACGGTCAGAGTGCCCACGCCAGTGGAGTCGAGAGCCACGTCGTAGACGGTCTCGCCGATCTTCACCTGAACGGTGGCGTCGCCCTGAGGGGCATTGCTGGCAGTTACGGTGAAGGAAACAGTGCCGTCGCCTTCCACGTTGCCGGTAGCTTCGATGCCGATGGTGGTCGTGTTGGTGGTGTCGGTCACTCCAGCAGTAGCGGAAGCGCCAGTGAAGTCAACGGCCTCGTAGTTGCCGCCGGTCACGCCGGTGACGGTCGCGGTGACGGAAGAGCCATCCTTATACACGTCTTCGACATTGCCGTGAGCCACGGTCAGAGTGCCCACGCCGGAAGCATCGAGGGCAACGTCGTAAGTCGTGCCGGCCACTTCCACCTGCACGGTGGCGTCGCCCTGAGGAGCGTTGCTGGC
>JAFWYI010000165.1 GCA_017522745.1 Mailhella sp. | reverse complement strand
GAGGTGATGGCGATCAGTGGTCAGTTTCCGGGAGCCGTCCACAGAAGCGAGTGACCGGCGCGGGGTGCAGGCTTTCCGGCGCGTCGGCGGGAACGAGGCGTTTTTCCATCCACACCATGCCGTACCAGCGGTCGAACTTGTGACCGCAGTTCGGGAATTCTCCTACTGTGTGGTAGCCCATGCGTTCGTGGAAGCGGATGCTGGCGTGGTCGAGGTATGCATTCGGTTCATGCGCGAGTGCGATACAGGCATAGGCGCTGAGGATGTTCTGGGAACGGAGAGCCGATTCGAGGGCCTCGTAGAGGCGGCGCCCGATGCCGGATCCGCGGGTGTCCTTCCGCACGTAGATGGAGACTTCGGCGCTCCAGTCGTAAGCGGCGCGGGGATGGAAACGCGAGGCGTAGGCGTAGCCCACTACCTGCCCTCCGGCTTCAGCCACCAGCCAGGGATAGAAGCTCTGAACACGCACGAGGCGGGCGCGGAACTCGTCTTCGGAGGGGGCGGCGTACTCGAAGCTGATGGCGGTCTCTTCCACATACGGAGCGTAGATGCCCAGCATGGCGGGGATATCGGCGTCTGCGGCGGGGCGGATGATGAGGTCTTCCATGATGCGCGTTTGTTGACGTTCGGGCATGAAAAAAGGCCGCAGTGTCTCAGCACCGCGGCCCATTGCTTACTTTGCGTCGTCACCGACCTTGAGGGCGGCGAGGAAGGCTTCCTGCGGAAGTTCCACGTTGCCCATGCGCTTCATGCGCTTCTTGCCTTCCTTCTGTTTTTCCAGAAGTTTACGCTTACGGGAGATGTCGCCGCCGTAGCACTTGGCAAGCACGTCCTTACGGTAGGCGGAAACGGTCTCACGGGCGATGACCTTATTGCCGATGGCCGCCTGGATGGCCACTTCGAACATCTGGCGCGGGATGGTGCGCTTGAGCTTGAGGGCGAGGGCGCGGCCGTAGTGATAGGCGTTGTCGCGATGCACGATGACGGCCAGAGCGTCCACAGGGGCGCCGTTGAGCAGGATATCCAGCTTCACGAGAGCGGAGTCGCGGTAGTCGATGGGCGTGTAGTCCATGGAGGCGTAGCCGCGAGTGCCGGACTTCAGCTTGTCGAAGAAGTCGAACACGATTTCCGCAAAGGGCAGTTCGTAGGTGATGACCGCGCGGGTGGACGTGATGAAACCGAGATTCTTCTGTATGCCGCGCTTCTCTTCGCAGAGCTTGAGTACGTTGCCCACGTATTCGGTGGGCACATGGATGTCCATGCTGACATAGGGCTCGTAGAGTGCGGAGATCTTGGTGGGGTCGGGGAATTTGGCGGGGTTGTCGATGGTCAGCGTCTTTCCGTCCACGGTGTCGATCTTATAGATGACCGAAGGCGCGGTGGCGATGAGTTCCACCTGGAATTCGCGTTCGAGGCGTTCCTGGATGATCTCCATGTGCAGGAGTCCGAGGAAGCCGCAACGGAAGCCGAAGCCCAGAGCGGAAGAGGTTTCCGGCTCGTAGGAGAAGGCGGCGTCGTTGAGCTGCAGTTTTTCGAGGGCGGTCTTGAGGTTCTCGTAGTCGGCGGCGTCGGTGGGGTAGAGACCGCAGAACACCATGGGCTTCACTTCCTTGAAGCCGGGCACGGGTTCGGCTGCGGGGCGTTCCTTGAGGGTGATGGTATCACCCACGCGCGCATGGCCCAGTTCCTTGATGTTGGCACAGAGGAAGCCCACTTCGCCAGCGCCGAGTTCCTTCACGTCCACCACGTTGGGAGAGAACACGCCAAGGCGCACCACTTCGTAGTCGCGGTCGCCGGCCATGAGGTGTATGGTGTCGCCGAGCTTGAGGATGCCGTCCATCACGCGGAAGAGGACGACGACGCCCTGATAGCTGTCGTACCAGGAGTCGAAGATGAGGGCCTTGAGGGGCGCGTTGGCGTTGCCCTGTGGCGCAGGCAGGCGGTTGACGATGGCTTCGAGGACCTGATCGATGTTCAGACCGGTCTTGGCGGAAACGTCCACGGAATCCGTGCAGTCGAGGCCGATGCTGTCTTCGATCTCCTTGCGCACGCGGTCGGGGTCGGCGCTGGGCAGGTCGATCTTGTTGAGGATGGGCACGACTTCGTGGTCATGGTCGAGCGCCATGTAGACGTTGGCGAGGGTCTGCGCTTCCACGCCCTGCGTGGCGTCCACCACCAGCAGAGCGCCGTCGCACGCGGCGAGCGAACGCGAAACTTCGTAGCCGAAGTCCACGTGGCCGGGGGTGTCGATGAGGTTCAGGATGTACTTCTCGCCGCGCTTGTCAGTATAGGGGATGCGGACGGTCTGTGCCTTGATGGTGATGCCGCGTTCGCGTTCCAGATCCATGCGGTCGAGGTACTGTTCGCGGGCTTCGCGCGCCGTGACCACGCCGGTGTATTCGAGGATACGGTCGGCCAGGGTGGACTTACCGTGGTCGATGTGAGCGATGATGGAGAAATTACGGATGTGTTCGAGATTCGACATGGAGTGAGGCTCGTGAGTCGTTGATTATTTATGGGCGCCGAATCCGGGGATGGCGAGTTTCTTTTCCAGTTTGGCCAGCAGCCAGGTAGCGGCCGTGACCATGGCGAGGTAGTAGCACGCGGCTATGAGATAGACTTCCGTAGGCCGGAACGTGCGGGAAACGAGAACCTTCGCTTCGCCCGTGAGTTCGATGCAGGTGACGAGGTAGGCCAGCGAGGAATATTTGACGAGATAGATGATCTCGTTGCCGCAGCCGGGAAGGGCACGGCGCACGGCCTGAGGCACGATGACCGAGATGATGGTCTGCCAGCGGGTCATGCCAAGGGCCTGCGCGGCCTTGATCTGCCCCTGCTGGATGGAGAGCAGGGCGCCGCGCACGTACTCGGACTGATAGGCCGAAGTACAGATGATGAAGCCGATGAGCGCCGCCGCGTAAGGCGAGAGGTAGATCTTCAGGAAGGGCAGGTTCGGCAGGCCGAAGTACAGGATCATGAGCTGCACAGTGAGCGGGATGCCGCGCACCACGGCCACGAGCGAGTCGGTGATGCGCCGCACGGGCGTGTTGCCGAACACGCGGAGTACGCCCATGACCACACCGATGAAGCCGCCGATGAGCGCCGCCGGAACGATGAGCTGGAGGCTCATGAGCAGGCCGCGGTCAAGATAGGGCATCACGCGGTTGGTGATGAAGTTCAGGTCGATGAAATCAAACATGTCGTGTCCCGGCTAGGCAGTGGCGATAGGCGTGGAGCTGATGGAGCCGCACTCGGCGTCGAGCTTGGAGGAATCGCAACCGCAGAGATCGAAGAGGCGGATGCAGAAATCCTGCGTGCGGGTCTGAGCGCCTTCAGCCAGAAGTTCGGCAGGGCTGCCCTGTTCTATCACGCGGCCCTGTTCCATGAACAGTATTTCCGTGGCCACGGCGCGGGCGAATTCCATCTGATGGGTGACCATGATCATGGGCATGTCGGGGGCCGCAAGGTCGCGGATGACGGTGAGGACTTCGCCCACGAGTTCAGGGTCGAGCGCGGAGGTAGGTTCGTCCAGCAGAAGCACGGTGGGATCCATGGCGAGAGCGCGGGCAATGGCCACGCGCTGTTTCTGGCCGCCGGAAAGCTGGGCAGGATAGAGCTTGGCACGTTCGGCAAGGCCCACGCGGGCAAGCTCATGGCGGGCGCGTTCAAGGGCGTCGGCCTTGCTCATGCCGCGTACCTTACGCAGGGCGAGGGCCACGTTGTCTTCTGCGGAGAGATGATCGAACAGG
>JAFWYI010000164.1 GCA_017522745.1 Mailhella sp. | reverse complement strand
GCCACTGGAAGGACTGGACGCTGAACCTCATCGACACTCCCGGCCACGTGGACTTCACCATCGAAGTAGAGCGCTCCCTTCGCGTACTCGACGGCGCTGTGGGCGTGTTCTGTGCCGTGGGCGGCGTGGAACCGCAGTCCGAAACCGTGTGGCGGCAATCCGAATCCTTCGGCGTGCCCAAGCTAGCCTTCATCAATAAGATGGACCGCGTAGGTGCGGATTTCGCCTCCGTGATGGATGCCCTGCGTGAACGCCTCGGCGCCACGCCCGCCGCTCTCACCGTTCCGCTGGGCGAAGGCCCGGAATTCTACGGGGTGGCCGATGTCATCACCATGAAGAAACTCATCTTCGATGAAGACTCGCAGGGCCGCAGCATGGACGTCCTCGAACTGGAAGGCGACGAACTCGACATCGCGCAGATGTGGCGGGAAAAAACGCTGGAAACGCTCGGTGAAAACGACGACGAGTTCATGGAACGCTACTTGGAAGAAGCGTTCACCGAAGATGACATCCACGCCGCCATCCAGCGTGCGACTCTGGCTCGTCGTCTGATCCCGGTCTTCTCCGGTTCCGCCTTGAAAAACGCTGGCGTCCAGCCCCTGCTCGACGGCGTGGGCCGCTATCTCCCCTCCCCTGCCGATGTTCCCGCCCCGAAAGCCACAAGCATCGACGGAGGCACGGAAAAAGTCGTGGATATCAGCCCCAAGGCCCCCTTCTGCGGTCTCGTGTTCAAAGTCCTCATGGAAGGCGGACGCAAGACTTCCCTCCTGCGCCTCTACTCCGGCACGCTGAAGGAAGGTGACGTTCTCCGCAACACCGTTCTGGGCAAGGACGAACGCATCTCCCGCATGTTCCGTATGGATGCCGACCAGCAGGAACAGCTTGCCGAAGCCAGCTCCGGCGACATCATCGCCGTCATCGGTCTGCGTTCCGCCCGCACCGGTGATACCGTCGCTGCTCCCGGTCAGGACATCCTCCTCGAAGACCTTCAGGCCGTGAAGCCCGTGATCTCCATGGCGCTGGAACCCCGGAACGCCGACGAAGGCAAGACGCTGGACGAAGCTCTCGCCCGCTACACCACGGAAGATCCCACGCTGGGCGTCACTCTGGACGAAGGCTCCGGCAACCGCATCATCTCCGGCATGGGCGAACTCCATCTCGAAGTCATCCTCGAAAGGATGCGTCGCGAGTACAATATCAGCCCTCGCAATGGCCAGCCGCAGGTCGTGGCCCGCGAGACCGTGCGTGTCGAAGGACAGGGTTCCGGCCTGTTCGATCGCGAACTCGGCACGGTGCATCATGTGGGCGAAGTCACGCTCACCATAGCTCCTGCCGGACGCGACGCCGGCAACGATGTACGTCTTTCCGACGCTCTGGCTCAGGCCGACCCCAAGGAAGCCGTTCCTCGCGCTCTCGTCGAAGAAGTGCTTCAGGGGATACGCGACAGTCTGCTTTCCGGTCCGCAGACCGGATACCCTGTGCAGGACGTCATCGTCACCGTCACCGGCATCCGCAAGGAAGGAGCCACGGCGGCAGGCTGCCGCATGGCCGCATCCATGGCCGTGCGCGATGCCATGGAACATGCCCGCGCCACCGTACTCGAACCCATCATGGATGTAGAGATCATCGCGCCGGACGAAGCCCTCGGCGGCTCCATCAGCCTGTTCCAGAACTGCGGCGGCAAGGTGGAAGAACTGGGCGAACGCGGCGGCATGCGTTATCTGGCGGGCATCGCCCCCATGCGCAAGCTCTTCGGTTTCTCCACGGCGCTGCGCTCTGCTACTCAGGGACGTGCCGGCTTCACCCTGCGCTTCAAGAACTACGATTCTATGTAACATAGCCTGATCAAAGGGATAACATGTCCGATATCAATCTGTTCACTGCCGCCAAGGCCAAGAAAAGCCTTGGTCAGCACTTCCTGCGCGATGAGCGTGTGGTACAGCGCATCGTTGACCTCCTGCGCGTGGAAGAAGGCGATCAGGTCATGGAGATAGGCCCGGGCCCGGGCGCTCTCACGGCTCTGCTCCGCCCGCTGCCGTGGAAACGCCTGCTCCTTCTGGAAAAAGACGATCACTATGCGAACGAGCATGCCGCCCGGCCGCTCCCCGGGCTGGAAGTCGTCCCCGGGGACGCTCTCGCGTATCCGTGGGAAAATCTTGAAGGTCCTTGGAAGATCGCCGGCAACCTGCCGTACAACGTAGCTTCGCCCATGATGTGGGACATCGCCAGCCGCGTGCCGAATCTTGCCCGCGCCGTGTTCATGATCCAGAAGGAAGTAGGGGACAGGCTGCTCGCCAAACCAGGCGGCAAGGACTACGGTGCCCTGACCGTATGGATCCAGAGTTTCGTCACGGTACAGAAAGGCTTTGTCATCGGTCCCTCCGCCTTCTCTCCTCCTCCCAAGGTCGACTCTGCGGTCGTCGCGTTCCTGCCTCTTCCGGCAGAGAAACGCCCCGAACATCCGGAGTGGCTGGCCCGGCTCATCAAGCTCTGTTTCCAGCAGCGTCGCAAGCAGCTTCAGACCATCCTGCGCCATGCGGAACCGCAGCGCTTTTCGCCAGAAATCCTTGCGGCACTAGGCATCGAAGGCACACAACGCCCTGAGACTTTGACGGTGGAGCAGTTCCAGAAGCTCTCGACGGCACTTTTTTCCAAAAAATAAGGCCGCGTTTTTGTCGACATATTGACAAGAGACAGGAAACTTGTTCCTAAAAGGTATTGCATTGCTTATTTCTATTCTGCTATCTGTCTTTTCAGGCAGAAAGGAGCCGCTTTATGACCAAGGCTGAACTTATCGCCAAGATTGCCGGAAGCGCCGCCATCAGCAAAAGCAGCGCCGAACAGTCTCTGAACGCCCTGCTCGACGCTATCCAGGAAGCGCTTGCCACTGATGGAAAACTTTCTCTGCCCGGTTTCGGTTCCCTCGTTGTCGAAGAACGCAAGGAACGTAAGGGACATAATCCCCGCACCGGTGCCCCCATCACCATCCCTGCCGGAAAAGTTGTCAAATTCAGGGCTGGCATTAATCTGAAAAAGCAGATACAGTAGTCGTTACGGCCCGTCCTCCCGACTCAGCGGGACTGCGGCCTATAGCTGCTCAAGGAGTATTCATGCTTATTCATGGTGAAAATGGCCACAGTCCGTTTCCGTGGGACCTGCCTCTCTGGCAGCCCGACTACGCTATTTTCTTTGGCGTACTGTATTCTGTGATCCTTATCCTCGGCATCGGCATCACGCTGGCTTTTGCCCGCGCCATCAAGGATGCCCGCAACACCGACCATAAGGGCCACTAAAATTTTTTGCTACTTTTCAGCAAGTTTCCCCAGAGTTCAGCACTCTGGGGGCTTGCTTTTTGCGGCGAATTGTCCTAATTTGCCAAGTCTCTGCACTGAAGAGCTGTGAGTCCTCATTCCGGGCTCGCCGGAAGGCTTGCTTTGTGCAGGGTAGCTTTCTCCGTTCGGTTTCGTATTCATCTCTTTGAAGGCGAGTCATGCGGAAGAAAAGATTCGCTGAAAAGGGGGTGATTAACTATGCCCGGTGTTTTTCTCAACGAAGACGATTACAATTTCGACATCGCTCTGCGCCGCTTCAAGAAGCAGGTGGAGAAGGCCGGCGTTCTTTCTGAAATGAAGAAGCGCCAGCACTACGAAAAGCCCAGCGTCATGCGCAAGAAGAAGAAGGCTGCTGCCCGTAAGCGCCTTATGAAGAAGATGCGCAAGGTTAACATGGGTTAATCTTCGACTACAACGGTTCACATAGGGTCAGAACCGTATGTGTACCGGTTCAGGAGCCGGAAATTGAACCTTTTACCAGGAACGATTTCCGGCTCTTTGCCGCTTGAAAATGGTACTCCCACTTTGCAATCGGCCAAGATCTCTGCGTTTTTCCAGCCGTAAAGTCCCAACTTTGCGGCCTTTCCGTCATGGTCGGGAAACATC
>JAFWYI010000163.1 GCA_017522745.1 Mailhella sp. | reverse complement strand
TTCTGCCACAGCCTGAGGCTGTTCGCCCATTTCCTGAGCCATCAGCGTGATGAGCAGAGGCAGCAGGCCGGAATCGGAATAGCGGGATGCCATTTCCTTGATCTTGAGCATGTTGAGTACGGTAAAGGGATCGAGCTTTTCAAGTTCACCAGTGGCGGAAAGCGCTTTGAGCTGCATGAAATCGCCATCGAGGTTGATCTTCGATTCCAGCTTACCGAGTTCAGCGACTTCTGCTACGGAATTGGACACGAACGACGTATTATCAGACTTGCCTTCATTGGAGAACGAGATATTGAGCCCTTCGGGAGAAAACTTTCTGATGGTCTCACTCAGTTCGCCAAACTGTTCGGGTTTGATATGCAGGTTGTTGATCTTGATGCTGTCAGTATAGCTTTCGCCCGAGTACTGGATGGCATAGGAAGCACTGCTCAGCGTGGTTTCACTGCCGTCTTTTTCCGGAGTGAGACGAAGATCCTGGACAGACGCAAAACTGAAAGGAGGCCGCTCAGCATACGCTTCCACAAGAACATCCATCTTGCTTTCCGAGGAAACCTTCTCCCCTTCCTTTTTCGGGTCGGAAAGTGCGAGAACTTTTTCCATCATCGCGGGAGCAGGAACAAGAAGATCGCGCGCTTCTATTCTGCCGGCGGAACCATACCCATCGCCATTGCCGAAGCTCACCCTGTCCAGAACAAGATTCATGGGCGTGTTTTTTTCTTCTCCGCGAGGAGCTTTGATGCCGCCAGGAATCGTAAGCTGATCGATAGTGCCGGTTATCGGGGCTTTCAATTCAGGCTGCGTCATCGAGAACGAAAGCTGAGAAGCGCTGAGTTCATCAACGCGCATGCGATACAGTTCCTCAAAAAACGGCGCAGTCATACCATCACGATGGTAGCGATCGAGAAGCATACCGAGACGCTGATGCCAGCCCTTGATATCAAGGGAGCCAATGCGTCTTTCCAGAAATTTTTTACCTTCATGAACCTGATCGACGATGCCTGTGAACTCGAAGGATTCGCCGACACGAGGCAGTTCGTCTGCGTTGTAGGCAGGCATATTCGGCTTAACAAACATGATCTTCCGGGCAAAATTCTTTACTTCCACCCGTTCGATGGTCCCTTTATGGACAATGGTATCATGGGGAATCTCGTACTCGATCCCTTTCAGACTCAGCGAATTGGTAAGGAAGGAGAATCGTATTTCCTGAGCCTGTGCCGGAATAACGGAAAGTACGGCGTACACCGCATCTTCGGTATAGCTTTCCAGTACACGAAGTCCCATGTAACCAGAGAGACCAGCCCAGAACATGAATCCTGCTAAGATAAATTTTTTGTTCATGAACGACTCGGACAGATTAAAATTGAAGCAGAGTTAGTCCTTGAGACCAAGAAGTTCTCGCACCTGATTTTCGCGGAAGCCCACAGCGGAGCGTCCATCTGGAACGACGAACGTGGGGAAGGAGCCACGGGGATTGAAAGTCCGCATGACAGACATGATCTCCCGGCGGGCAGGATCCTGAAAATCATCGACGAAGACGAGATGATGTTCGATATCGTTTTTATCAAGGAAATTCTTGAGATGCACGCAATGGCGGCACGTATGCAGGGTGTACATCACAGGTTTCCCACTGCCGCAGGGATCGACACCATAAGAGTAGACATCTTCAAGGCCTGCGGGGATGCCTTGAACTGCAGTTTCTGCGTCCGACGTTTTTTCAGCCGGTTTTTTTTTCTTTTGATGAAAAACGAATGCCAGAGTACCCAGGATCGCACCAGCGGCGATCACAGGCAAAGTGATGAAATCGGCCATGCAGACCTCCAGACCTGCCATCGGAAGCAGGAAATTTAAAAAGAAGGAGTCGGCAAAGTTCCGACCCCTTCTTGAAATCACAGATTATTCGAAACGACTGACACGGGTGATGACGACCATGTCGAGCGGAACGGCTTCATGTTCGCCCAGCGGCTTGACCTTGAGCTTGGCGATCTTGTCCACAACTTCCATGCCGTCCTCGACCTGACCGAACACGCAGTAGCCATAGCCGGCGTCGGTGTCATCCTGATGGTCGAGTTCTTCGTTGTCCACAAGGTTGATGAAGAACTGGGCCGCAGCGGAATGAGGTTCAGAGGTACGGGCCATGGCAATGGTACCGCGCTTGTTGGAAAGGCCGTTGCCGGCTTCGTTCTGGATGGGCTCGTGCGTAGCCTTCTCATCCATACGCACACCAAGTCCGCCACCCTGGATCATGAAGTCCTTGATGACGCGATGGAAAATGGTGTTGCTGTAGAAATCCTCGTCCATGTAGCGCAGGAAGTTGGCCACAGTGACAGGGGCTTTGTCTTCAAAAAGTTCCAGCAGGATGTCGCCGGAAGAAGTTTCCATGAGGATAAGAGGATTGCTCATCTGAGTCTCCGCAAATTTATTTTTTTCTTTTTTTACGCAAAACCATGGAAAAGGCAAGGCTCAGTACGCACAGAAGAGGCTATACCGGGCGCTCCATGAAAGTGCGTATCTCTTCCTGAGTGAAACAGACTTTGAGGGCCTGCATCAGTCTCACTGTCAGTGTTTCAATGGTCTTGTCACCACCGGAAAGCGCCCCCAGTCGAGCCGCAAGAACACCTATAGGATAGCGGGAAAGATCGACACCGTCGAAAATGCACTGGCTCGCGCAAACGATGGTTATCCCCTGTTCCAGCGCTCTCCGGATGGAAGGGAGGAAACTGCCGCGGCTGTCGTTGGGAACACCACCAGCCCCGAATCCTTCAATGATGATCCCTTTATATCCTGCGGCAACCACAAGATCGAGCAGCTTCGGGTCAGTGCCCGGAACCAGTTTGAGGATGCAGACCCGAGTTTCAAGCTCCGTAGCGAGTTCCAGTGGCTTATCCGGAACAGTGCGGTGTTCACGCCATTCAATACCACGGGCAGTGATCATGGCGAGAGGAGCGTTGACGCTGGCGTATGCCGCAAAGTTTTCGGTATACATCTTTTTAGCGCGGGCACCGTCGATGACAGAGCCATGGAAAACGACGAATACCCCGGGCTCCCCGTCACAGGCTACATAAAACGCGTCGCGGAGGTTGAATACGCCATCAGAACCGGGCATGCTCAAAGGAAGCTGTGCCCCGGTGATGATGACTGGCTTGCCCAGATTTTTCAGCATGAGATGCAGGGCCGCGGAAGTGTACGCCATGGTATCCGTCCCATGCGTGATGACGAAGCCGTCATAATCATCATAATGCTCGGCAACGGCGCGCGCCATGCTCTGCCAGTCTTCAGGCTGGAGGTTGCTGCTGTCCAGATTCATGAGTTCGAGAGCGTCCACATCACAAAGCGAACTTACACCGGGTATTCCCTTGAGCATGTCTGCGCCGGAGAGCCGGGGCACAAGTCCGTCATTTGAGGCTTCACAGGCAATGGTGCCGCCTGTAACGAGCATAAGTATGCGTTTCATGGATTCTCCATCCTTTCATGATTCGATCATTTCACTGGCGCCGTCAGTCACTTCACGCAAAGCGGCACGACATGCTTCAAAAAGGTCTTCCGGCAGTTCCAAGGTAAAGAGCGCTTTCATGCCGAATTCTTCGCCGACGACTCGTGCCTGAAACTGGGGGATGAGTCGGTAGAACCTGTCGGCATGGGCATAATCCACCTCTACCAGACCTCGCACAAGAATTTTTTTCTCCGTGACTGGCAGGAGGTTCAGGGCTTCTTTGACTCCGTTCTGATATGCGCGGGTAAGCCCCCCCGTGCCCAGCTTTATACCGCCAAAATATCGAGTCGTCACTGCGGCTACTTCGCCCACTCCGCCGTAAAGCAGTTGGTTGAGCATGGGGCGTCCTGCCGTTCCGTGGGGTTCTCCGTCATCACTCTGCCCTACTTGCGCCGTATCACCGGGGCGTCCTGCTGCGTAGGCCCAGCAATGATGCCTGGCATCGGGAAATTCATTGCGGACCGCTTCGACCAGAGCAAGGGCACGTTCACGGCTGTCGGCCCGGGCGAGTGTGGTGATGAAACGGCTGCGCTTGATTTCCTCTTCAAATCGCACGATGCAGGGCTGGGTACTGGAGCCGGGAAAGAGCGATTTCTCGAAAAGCGGAAGATCAGGTACCATATATGATGCAGCCATAAACGAATAACCTATCGTAATATGCGATAAAATTTTTTTTGTTAAAACCTAAAAAAACGCTTTACAGAACAGGAAACTTTCTATAAATAGAAGTCATTCCTGTTTACGAACTTCAACCAACTAACGCACAGTGCGCTCAAGTCTTTTCGCACAAGGAGTAATTATGAGCAAGACCTACGACAACCTCATGGAAGCTTTTGCTGGTGAATCTCAGGCTAACCGCAAGTACCTCGCCTTTGCTGCTCAGGCTGAAAAGGAAGGCTGCAAGCAGGCCGCTAAGATGTTCCGTGCTGCCGCTGAAGCTGAAACCATCCACGCCCTTGCCCATTTCCGCAATGCCAAGGAAGTGAAAAGCACCGCTGAAAATCTTCAGGCTGCTATCGCCGGTGAAACCCATGAATGCGTGAACATGTACCCCGGCATGATCCTTGATGCCAAGAACGAAGAAGAACTCGCCATCGCCAAGTACATGGACATGGTCTGCAAGGTCGAAGGCGTGCATGCCGAACTGTACAAGGACGTTGCCATCGATCCCGTGACTGAAGTTGCCGACTACTACATCTGCCCTGTGTGCGGCTTCATCAGCAAGGGTGCTTACGAAGGCAAGTGCCCCGTATGCGGTGTTTCCGGTGAAAAGTTCTTCACTGTGAAGTAAGCATACACGAATAGTTATCTTAGAAAGGCTGCGCTAACCCGCAGTCTTTCTTTTTTCACTTTCTATGTGCATCGTGCAGTACGATGTGCAGTAAATTTCTACAGCCGTAAAAGTATGGATATCGCAATACTCGTCATGGCAGGTGCCTGGGGGCTTGGAGCCTTCATCAGCGGGCTCACCGGAATGGGAGGCGCGCTGATCAGCCTGCCTATCATCTCTCTTGTCCTGACCTCGAAATCCGTCATCGTCATCAGCCTGCTTGCCGGCGCCGTGATCAGCCTCATGTCGTTCATACTCTACCATCGGTATATCGACGTGCGCGAGGTCCTTGGCTTCTGGCTCGCCGCCTTGCCCGGGCTCCTGCTTGGTTCATGGACGCTCAAGGTGGTGGATATCGAGATCCTGCAGATGTTGCTGGCTATCCTTCTGGCTATCAATATCATCGTCCAGCTCATTCAGGACTGGCTGGGCACATGCATGGCTCCTCGGGTTCTGATGAAATATCTCTGCGGATTTTTTGCAGGTTTTTTCATCGGCTCTCTCGGTATCGGGGGCCCCATCATGGCAATCTATGCATCTCTCATGTGCATGGAAAAAAATACGGCCAGGGGCTTTTTCGCCAGTATCATACCCATGTCCATCATCAACCTCAGCGTTGCCGCTTGGAACGACCTTATCACGGCGGAAGTACTCGACGCCGTCATCTGGGTCCTCCCGGCCGCTGTTATCGGCTTTTTCTGCGCCTGGCCTCTGGCGCGGCGTATCCGGCAGGAGCTTTTCCATATCGCGCTTCTGATCCTGCAGGGAGTCGCATCCATTTCTCTCTTCCTGAAAGCCCTGCCCTACTTTCTGTGATCATCCGTCAGCGTAAAAAAGAAGGCGCCCCGCACATTCGTGTGAGACGCCTTCTTTTCGTTATGGATGATAGTCATCAATCCTTGCGGAAGTGACAGCCTATGCTCTGATTATTGCGGAGCGCAGACTGGGTGATGAGATACGCCGTCTGGCATCCGTGGAACAGATGCACCAGAGACTGCGAAAGCGGGGTGTGTTTATAGAAGTCATGCAGGTGGCTGGAAAGGTCGCGCAGATCCGCGAAAGCACGGCGCAAACGGCTCTTTGTACGGATGATACCCACGTAATTCCACATGATA
>JAFWYI010000162.1 GCA_017522745.1 Mailhella sp. | reverse complement strand
GTTACCAGCGTCACCTTTCCGATGTCCGGGCTACCGTGGCCCAGCTTTTCCGCGAAGCTCTTACTGATGACAGATTCGCGGGGCTCGATTATACTCTTGCAGCTACCGGTTCCGGTGCCATCGCCCTGACGGAGGAATTCAAGATCCCCTTCGTTCAGGAAGTCATCGCGTCTTCCGAAAGCATCCGCAGGCGCATCCCTGACGTGGACGTGACCATCGAACTTGGTGGTGAGGACGCAAAGATCACTTTCTTCACCGGCGGCGTTGAACAGCGCATGAACGAAACCTGTGCCGGTGGCACGGGTGCTTTCATCGACCAGATGGCCGCCTTCCTCGACACGGATGCCTCTGGCCTCAACGAGCTGGCCTCTCGCAGCCGTACCATCTATCCCATTGCCTCCCGCTGTGGCGTTTTTGCCAAGACCGACATCCTCCCCCTGCTGAACGAAGGCTGTTCGCGTGAAGATATCGCGGCATCCATCTTTCAGGCCGTGGTGGAACAGGCTGTCAGCGGTCTGGCCTGCGGTCGTGTCATCCAGGGAAAAGTCGCTTTCCTTGGCGGCCCTCTGGCCTTCCTTACCAGCCTGCGTCAACGCTTCGTCGAAACACTGGAACTCACGGAAGAAAACGCCATCTTCCCTGAATACGCGGAATATTTTGTCGCCATGGGTACGGCCCTCCACTCTATCTATCGGCACGAGCTCCCCGGTATCGAGCAGCAGGTTGGAGAGCGTGTCTGGACAGCCAGCGAGCTGTCAGCTCTTGCCGAAGATATGACCAGCATCGAGCATGCCCCTCATGTGGAATCGCTTCCGCCTCTTTTTGAAAGCGCTTCCGATCTTCGCGACTTCCGCACCCGGCACGCCTCTCATACTGCCCCCCGCATCCGTTTCGAAGAACTGAACGGCACGGCTGACGCTCCCGCCAAGGTCTACCTCGGCATCGACGCCGGTTCCACGACCATCAAATCGGTCCTGGCGGATGAAAAGGGGCGCATCGTCCATTCCACCTATGCCCCCAGTCAGGGACGCCCGCTCGACGCCGCTGTCGATATCCTGAAAGGTATCTACGAACTGCTGCCGGAATATGTCCGCATTGCTGGTGCAGGCGTAACGGGCTACGGCGGCGGCCTTATCCGCGCCGGGCTCCATGCCGATGTGGACGAAGTGGAAACACTTGCCCACTGCAAGGCCGCACAGTTCTTCCTGCCTGAAGTCTCGTTCATCCTCGATATCGGCGGTCAGGACATCAAGTGCCTGCATGTCAAAGACGGCATCGTCGACAAGATACAGCTCAACGAAGCCTGCTCTGCCGGTTGCGGTTCCTTCATCGAGACCTTTGCCAAATCCCTTGGCATGACGCTTTCCGACTTCGTCAACGAAGCGCTCAGCGCCCGCCACCCGGTCGATCTGGGGACCCGCTGTACGGTGTTCATGAACTCTCGTGTGAAGCAGGCTCAGAAGGAAGGTCGCTCCGTAGGCGATATCGCCGCCGGCCTTTCCTATTCCGTGGTGAAAAATGCCCTGTATAAGGTCATCAAGATCGCCAGCCCCGAAGAGCTTGGAGAACACGTCATCGCCCAGGGTGGCTCTTTCAAGAACGACGCCCTGCTTCGTGCCCTTGAACTGAGTCTGGGACGCGAGGTCCTCCGCCTCGACATCGCCGGACTCATGGGAGCCTACGGCGCCGCGCTCATCGCCAAAGACAACGTATCGCCTGAAGGCTCTACCCTGCTGACGAAGGAGGAACTGGCAGAGTTCAAGTCAGACAGCACGGTCACCCGCTGTAAAGCCTGCTCGAACCACTGCCTGCTCACTATCAGCCGCTTTTCCGATGGTTCCCGCTTCATCTCCGGCAACCGCTGTGAAAAGGGGGCGGGCAACACGGGCTCCAAGAACGATCTGCCCAACCTTTTTGACTATAAGTACAAAAGGCTTTTCGAGCATTACAAGCCGCTCCCGCTTGACGCGGCCCCGCGTGGCGTCATAGGTATCCCCCGCGTGCTGAACATGTACGAGGACTACCCCATGTGGTTCACGCTGTTCACACGTCTCGGCTTCCGCGTAGAGCTGTCCTCGGCCTCTTCCAAAAAAATCTACGCTCACGGGATGTCCACCATCCCCTCACAGACCGTTTGTTACCCGGCAAAGCTGAGCCACGGCCACGTGATGGAACTCATCAACAAGGGCGTGCGCCGCATCTTCTATCCCTGCATGGCCTTCGAGCGTCAGGAGTTCTTCACCCAGCACAACCGCTACAACTGCCCTGTCGTCGGCGGTTACCCTGAACTTCTGAAAAACAACGTGGAAAAGCTCCGAGAAATGGGGGTTGATCTGATCTGTCCCTTCCTCCCGCTGGAACTGGAAGCACTCATCAATAACCTGCTCATGCTCGACATCTTCAAGGGCATCTCCCGCTGGGAAGTGAGCGAAGCCCTTTCCGAAGCCTTCCGCGAAAAGAAAAAGTTCAAGGAAGACTTGAAGAAAAAAGGCGAGGAAGTTCTCGATCACCTTGAAAAAACAGGCAAAATGGGCATCATCCTTGCCGGGCATCCTTATCATGTAGACCCGGAAGTCCATCATGGTATTCCGGATCTGGTCACAGCATCAGGTCTTGCCGTACTCAGCGAAGACTCCGTGGCACATCTCATGCCAGACCCCGGCAAACTGCGCGTGGTGGACCAGTGGACCTATCATGCCCG
>JAFWYI010000161.1 GCA_017522745.1 Mailhella sp. | reverse complement strand
TGCCAACGCTGTCCATGGCTCGGACTCTCCGGAATCTGCCGCAAAAGAGATCGCGTTTTTTTTCAGTCAGACGGAAATAGTGGGGTGACATTATGATCATAGGCTGCATAGGCTGCGGCAATATGGGCGGCGGGGTCCTCAAGGGGCTCGCAAAGCAGGAAGGGCTCGAACTCCTCGGGCATGATCACACTCGTGCCAAGGTGGAAGCTCTCGACCCTGTCGGTCATCGTGTAGCGTGGGCAGAAACGCCTCGCGCGCTGGCGGAGGCGGCGGATATCATCATCCTCGCCGTGAAGCCCAATCAGATGGACGCTATGCTCGAAGAGATCCGGCCTGTGCTGAACGAGCGTAAGATCGTACTTTCTCTGGCGGCTGCCTATGCGCAGGAAAAGCTCTCGGCGGGAGTGCAGGGGAAATGCCCTGTGGTACGCGTGATGCTCAACCTGCCTGTGGTCGTGGGCAAGGGCGTGTTCGCGCTCTGTTTTGACGATGAGAGGCTGACGGAGCCAAACAAGACGTTCCTGAAAGAATTGTTCCAGCGTCTCGGCATGGCTGTCGTTCTGCCGGAGCGCCTGTTCCCGGCCTTCACCTCGCTGGTGGGATGCGGCCCGGCTTTCGTGTTCCTGTTCATGGAAGGTCTGCTCAACGCCGGTATCACCATGGGCCTCAAGGCCTCTGAATCTCGTGAACTCGTAGCCGCGATGGTGGAAGGTTCCGCCAGACTGGCTCTGGAGAGCGGCGAAAGCTTTGCAGACCTGCGGGTCAAAGTCTGTTCACCGGCGGGGACGACCATCCGGGGCGTGAACCATCTGGAACGCTGTGCCGTGCCCGGTCATGTGACGGATGCTGTTCTCGAAGCTCTGAAGCGCGACAGGGAAATGGCGGGGAATTAAAGCATGCTCTCCATGCAGATGCCGGACAGGAAGATGGTCTTCCAGATCAACTGGGGGCTGGTACTCACTACCATGCTCCTCTTTGCTGTCGGCATGGTGAATCTCTATTCCGCCAGTGGTGCAAGAGTAGAGGGAGGCTTCGTCCTTTCCCCATTTTTCCACAAGCAGATGATCTGGGGAGGGCTGGGGCTCTGCGTGATGACTGTCTGCGCAGCACTGGATTACAGACGCATCGAGAGACTGGCCGTTCCCTGCTTCGTTATCGTGCTTATCCTGCTTATGCTGGTCCCTCTCATCGGGAAGACCGTGTATGGCGCGAAACGCTGGATAGATCTTGGCGTCATGAACCTACAGCCCAGTGAACTCGCTAAATTCGCCGTACTCATGATGGGGGCCAAGGCGTTGTGCCGTGATGGCGAAACGCTGGGATGGAAGAGGCTGGCCCGGGTCCTGTCCATCGGACTCGTACCTTTTCTGTTCATCGCTAATCAGCCCGATCTCGGCTCCGGCCTTACGGTGCTCGTGCTTCTGGGCGGCATGGTGCTTTTTCACGGAGTGAAGTGGCGGGTGCTTCGCGTCTGCCTCATCGTCATCCCGCTGGTCATGCCTCTGGGCTGGTTCGCCTTGCATGACTACCAGCGTGAACGCATCATGACCTTCCTCGATCCCACGGCTGACCCGCGAGGGGCGGGGTACCATATCATCCAGTCCCAGATAGCTATCGGCTCAGGCGAGATGTTCGGTAAGGGCTTTCTTGACGGCACACAGAGCCAGTTGCGCTTCCTGCCTGAAAAGCACACGGACTTCGCTATCGCCGTGCTGGGTGAGGAGTGGGGATTTGCCGGATGCATGGCGCTCATCGTGCTTTTCTGTCTCTTCCTTGCGGCTATGTATGCCACGGTCCGTGATGCCAAGGACCGTTTCGGAAGCACACTCGCGGCGGGGATATTCTTCTACTTTTTCTGGCAGATCATCGTGAATATAGGCATGGTGGTAGGGCTTATGCCGGTGGTGGGGATGCCTCTTCCTTTCATCAGCTATGGTGGTACGGCGCTGGTGGTCAACTGTGCGCTTGTGGGGATTGTGCTCAGCATTTCCATGCGTCGTTTTGTGTTCAAAAGTTGAAATGATTTTTCTAACATATTGAAAATAAAACGGTATTCATAATTTTACCAGTCATGAACACCGTTCTTTTTTGGTGCGATATGTGAAAAAAAATATTTGCTATTTTTCTCGTATTTTCCTTGTTTTCAAAAGTGGGCGTGGCTTAGTGGAAAAAGTGTGCAACCCATTGAAATACAAAATTGATTGAGCGCACGAACAGGAGCTATCACTTTGATATGTCTATCTATCATGCATTTGCTATGATTAGCGCAAAATGGAATTTATGACTGCCTTTATTAATTGAAGAAAAAAAGGCACGACTTTGACAAAGCCTTGGGAACAAGATAAATAAAGAGTGATTCTACTCCCAATAATTCAGGAGCGCAGAACTTTGGGGGCTTAGAATAACAGTGGTTGAGTGGCCCCTTTTTACAGCTTCGGTTGGAGGTTCTCGGAATGATCAGTATCGACATAACCCTCCTGATTCAGTTGGTGAATTTTCTGGTCGCCCTGGCGATCATAAATTACCTTATCATTCGTCCTGTTCGTGGCGTCATCGCTCGCCGCCGCGCCCAGAACGATGAGCTGAGAGGAAGCGCCGACGCCATCATGGGTGAGGCCGACCTCAAGATGGAAGGTTACACTGCCCGCATCGCCAAGGCTCGCGCTGATGTTGCGGCCGCCCGCGAAAGCATCAAGGCGAATGCGGAAAAAGATGCCCAGGCT
>JAFWYI010000160.1 GCA_017522745.1 Mailhella sp. | reverse complement strand
TTGGTTGTTTGTTTAGTTTGCTTTCGCAATATTCTCTAAAGGTTGTTACTGTTTGGTCAATTGTTTGTGCTGGTGGGTTTAGCTCATCCTGACCATAGAAGGTATCGACGACCGCACCAAGGCTGAACAGATGCGCGGGCAGGAACTGCTCATCGACGCGTCCTTCCTGCCCGAAGCGGATGACGACGAACCCTATCTGCGCGACCTCATCGGCCTCACGGTCAAGCTGGAGAACGGCGATATCGTGGGCGAACTGGAAGACGTGGATTTTCCGGCTGGTCAGGAAATGTGGGTCATCCGCGCCCCTGAATCCGAAGGCGGCCACGAGATACTGCTGCCCGCCGTCCCTGAATTCGTTCTGGACATCGACCTTTCCGCTGAAGTGGTGACCATCGCGCCGCCCGAAGGCCTGCTCGACCTCTATTGCGGAAGCTCCATGCAGGACGCTCCCGACGACGGCGAAGACGATGCCGCAGACGCTGAACGCGAGGCCGAAAGCAAGAAGGCTGACCACCCCGCTCCTGCCGCGTCCGGCAAAAAACGTAACGCCCGCAAGTCCAAGGCATAACGCTGTGATGCACTATACTCTTGTCACGCTCTTCCCGGAATGGTTCGACTCGCCCCTGTCCAGCGGCCTCATGGAAAAGGCCCGGGAAGCCGGCATCGTGAGCTTCTCCTTTGCCAACCCACGCGACAAGTCCACCGACCGGCATCACCATGTGGACGATCGCCCCTATGGCGGGGGCCCCGGCATGGTACTCATGCTCGAACCCATGGTGCGTACCCTGCGCGAACTGCCCCCCTGCAAAGGGAAAAAAGGCCGCATGATAGCCCTCACCCCCGTGGGGCGCCCCTTCACGCAGGAACTGGCCCGCGAACTGGCACAGGAAGAGGAACTCACGCTCATCTGCGGCCGGTATGAAGGCTTCGACGCCCGCCTGTTCGATCTGCTCCCTGTGGAGCCCGTCTGCGTGGGTGAAGCCATCCTGAACGGCGGTGAAGCCGCCGCCCTTGCCGTCATCGAAGCTACGGCGCGTCTCCAGTCCGGCTTCATGGGCAAGGACGAATCCGGCGACGAAGAGAGCTTCAGCAACGGTCTTCTGGAATACCCGCAGTTCACGCGCCCTGTGGACTTCGAAGGCCTGCGCGTGCCCGAAGTTCTCCAGAACGGCAATCACGCCCATATCAACGAGTGGCGGCGAGAGCAGTCTCTGCTGGCCACGGCCAAGCATCGCCCGGACCTGCTTGATCACGCCGTACTCACGCACAAGGACAGACAGATACTACGCGCTCAGCCCCGCTTCCGACCGGCCAAAAATCTGTCCATCGCCCTGCTCTATCACCCGGTTCGATTAAAAAATCGAAAAACGGGCACAACCTCTTTGACAAACCTTGACATTCACGATATAGCACGTATTTCCCGCACCTATGGGATCAGTGGGGTCTTCGCGGTCACGCCGCTGAAAGATCAGCTCAGACTCTTGGCAACACTGCTCTCTCATTGGACGGAAGGGCCGGGGCTGTCGTTCAATCCCGACAGAGCCGAAGCCCTTCGACTGGTCAGGCCAACAGAGACTCTGGAAAGCGCGATTGAGACGTTGACAACCGATCGCGGCCTGCCGCCCTTCGTGGTCGGCACCAGTGCCCAACCTGTCCTAGATAAAAAACACCGGGAACGCCGGCCGGCAGCTACCTTCGATGAAGTGAAACGCCAGCTTGCGGACAGGCCCGTACTTCTCCTTCTGGGGACCGGGCATGGCATCGCGCCTGAGGTGTTGGAGCGATGCGACGCCATCCTGCCGCCTTTGCGGTGGATGGACGAGTACAATCATCTCCCCGTTCGTGCAGCAGCAGCCATCATTCTGGACAGGCTTCTCGGCGACAGGGGATAAACACCATTTCCTCAAGGAGAGTCCCAATGGATATCATCAAGCAGATCGAACGTGAACACATGCGTATGGACATCCCGTCCTTCAAGCCCGGCGACGCCGTGAAGGTTTACCTTCGCATCGTCGAAGGCGAAAAGGAACGTATCCAGATGTTCGCCGGCAACGTGATCCGCATGCAGCGCGGCACCACCGGTGCTACCTTCACCGTTCGCAAGATCTCTGACGGTGTGGGCGTTGAACGTATCCTGCCCATGCACTCCCCCTTCATCGACCACATCGAAGTGGTGACCGAAGGCCGCGTGCGTCGTTCTCGCCTCTACTACCTGCGTGAGCTGCGCGGCAAGGCTGCCCGCATCAAGCCCCGCAACCGCTACTAAGATTCCGGCCCGGTCCTCCGGGCCTGTTTCCAGTGCCGACGATCCCCTTCCGGTCTTTCCGGCGGGGGATTTTGTCTTTCAGCCCCTCCACATCACAGGCAGAACATGGCTCGCACTCGCAAGAATACCGTTATCGAACAGGGTCTTCTCTTCGCCGCCCCGCTCTCTCAGGATCAGCTCGTAGCCGGAACCGATGAAGCGGGACGAGGCTGTCTGGCCGGTCCTGTGGTCGCCGGGGCCGTCATCTTCTCCGAAGGCTTCGATCTCATGGGGCTGGATGACTCCAAAGTCCTCAAGGCGGAAGAACGCGATAATCTTGCCGCAGAGATACGCCAGCTCGCTGTGGGCTGGGGCATAGGCCTCGCATGGATGGACGAGATCGCCCGCATCAATATCCTGCAGGCTTCGCTCATGGCCATGACGCGGGCCGTGGCCGCCATGCGTATACGCATGAACGCTCAGGGGGCAGTACCTACCCGGTTGCTCATCGACGGCACGCAGATCATCCCCCCCATGTATTTCCGCAAATTCGGTATCCCTGCGCCGGAACAGGAAGCTGTGGTCGATGGCGACGCCCTCGTGCCTGCCATTTCTGCCGCCTCCATCCTCGCCAAGACCTTCCGGGACGATCTTATGGTGAAGCTCGATGCCCGCTGGCCGGAATACGGCTTCGCACGGCACAAAGGCTACGGCACAAAGGAACACCGTGAAGCACTGGCAAAATTCGGTCCCTGCCCTCTGCATCGGTTGGATTTCCGAGGTGTCCTGCCTCCTAAAAAACAGGAACAGGGCTGGCTGTGCTGAGCTTCCTGCGCCGATTCGTGGGGGACGACAAGCAAGAGCCCACGAAGAGCCGGCAGACTGCCTCGGCGCGTACCGGTTCCGAAGGCGAAGACGCTGCGGCTGCTTCTCTTCGCCGCATGGGCTGGAAGATACTCGACCGCAACTGGCGCTCAGGACATCTCGAACTGGACATCGTAGCCGAGGACCGGGAGACCATCGTTTTCGTAGAGGTCAAGACCAGGGCCGAGCATGGCCTTCAGCGCCCTTACGAAGCCCTCACGCCCATCAAAAAAGAACGGCTCTGCCGGGCCGCACAGGCATGGCTCGATGCCCATGAAGCCTGGCAACGCCCCTGCCGCTTCGACCTTGTCTGTGTCACGTCCCACGCCGGGACCTATCAAACGGAGTTGATTCGCAATGTCATCGAATATGGAGAACAAGGATCCCGGCACTCTGTGGGTGGTGGGCACTCCTCTTGGCAACCCTGGTGACCTTTCCCCTCGTGCCCGTCAATGCCTTGAAGAGGCCGATGTCGTCCTCGCCGAGGACACCAAGCGCGAAGCCCTCGCCTGTGCCCGCTGGGGCGTGCAGGTGAAGCGTTTCATCAGCTATCACGACCATAACGAGAAAGAAAAAGCGGACTCCGTACTCGAAGCACTGCGCGAAGGCAAGAATATCGCGCTCATCTCCGATGCCGGTATGCCCGTCATGGCCGACCCCGGCTACGTCGTCATCCGTGCCTGCCGCGAAGCCGGTCTCCCTGTCTCCGTCATCCCCGGTCCCTGTGCGCCGGTCACGGCCCTTGCTGGCAGCGGCATCCCGCCTCAGCCTTTCGTATTTTTCGGTTTCCTGCCGCGCAAGCGTTCCGATCAGGAAGCAACGCTTGCCCCCTACGCTGTCATCCCGGCTACTCTGGTCTTTTTCGAGCGGAAGGACAGGCTCCAGGAAACTCTTGAGAACGCCTTTGCACTGCTTGGCCCTCGCGAAGTCTGTGTGGCGCGCGAACTCACCAAGACACACGAAGAGTACCTGCGTTTCCGCCTCGAAGCCCTGCCCGATCTCAGCGGTCTGCTTGGTGAAGTGACCGTAGTCGTAGGGCCGCCCGAAGGTAACGCCCGCACCAGCCGCGAAGAAGTGCTGGCCATCATTGCTGAAGAGCAGCCCCTTGGAGGCGCTCCTCGCGCTGTGGCCCGCCGCGTGCAGGCCCGCGTGAGAGGATGGACGACCGGCGAAGTCTACGCTATCCTGCCGAGAGTGAAGTAAGAGTTTTGCGGGCAGGGTAAGGATCTTTTCTGAAGAAAAGTTTACTTCACCTCCCCGCCCCCCCTCCCCATCTTCCAAAGACTTTTATTTATTGGAGCAAAACCATGGCCGACACGCCGCGCATCGAGAACCGCAAAGCTCGTCAGTATTATGAATTCCTTGAATTTTTCGAGGCAGGCATCGTACTCACCGGGCCGGAAGTCAAAAGTGTCCGTGCCGGGCAGGTGAGCTTCGGTGACAGCTTTGTGGAATGCCGCGACGGCGAAGCCTTCGTCGTAGGCATGCGCATCGCTCCCTATGAACGCGGAGGCTATGTCCTGCAGGAACCTGACCGCGACAAGAAGCTCCTGCTCCACTCACGCGAGATACATACTCTGGCCACGCGCATCGAGCAGAAGGGCCTCACCGTTGTGCCGGTGAAGCTCTATTTCAAGCAGGGAAAAGTAAAAGTCGAGATCGCTCTCGCCCGCGGCCGCAAGCTGCATGATCAGCGAGAAGAACTCAAACGCCGTGCCGAAGCCCGTGACATGGAACGGGAACTGACCCGATGAAAGCAAGCGGAGATCCTCTGGGATCTCCGCTTTTTCATGATGAGAACAGAACGTTTCGACCTTGACGATGATTTGACATCTAACTAAAGTGGCCACATGAACAGCATCTCCATTTTCCACAACGCCAGTGTACTCCGTGAACGCGGCAACGAATATCTCAGCGAAGAACTCAAGAAAGCTGGCCTGAAAGAACTTGTCCCCAGCCACGGCGATATCCTTGCCGTACTCCTGCAGTCCGGCCCCTGTACCATGAGCGAACTGGCCCGCCGTGTACGCCGCACGAAATCCACGGTGACCACGCTGACCGACAAACTGGAACGTGGAGGCTATATCCGCCGCGTCCCCAATCCTGCGGATTCGCGCAGTACTCTGGTCGAACTTACGGAAAAAGGGCAGGCTCTGAGCCCCACCTTCCATCGTATTTCTGAGGGGCTGCAGGCGCTGGTGGCCCGGCACCTCACGCCTGAAGAGCTGGAGATGCTCAACTCCCTTCTGGAAAAATGCCTGCATGATTAAAGGAAGAGGCCCGGCAGATGTCGGGCCTCTTTTATTTTCCAGGATCTCGCAGAGCGCTACCGCGCCATGCGGAAGATCTCTTCGATGTCCTCAGCATAGAGCTTTACCACCTTGCCGGCGGGGCCGCCCATTCCTTTCACGCATTTCTGGGCCATCTCCGCGATCTGCTCTTCATCAGGCTGAACGCCCAGTTCCCGCATATTCACGGGCATGTGTATGGCACGGCAGAACTCCTCAAAAGCCTCGATGCCCTTGAGAGCCATTTCAGCATCGGTCCCAGCGCCGCTCACCTGCATCACATGCTGAGCAAAGCTCACGAAGCGACTAGGTTCCCTGCTGGATACATAACGAGCCCAGCTTCCCCAGATGGCGGCAAGACCAGCACCGTGCGCCACGTCGAAAAGGCCGCTCAGCTCATGCTCTATCTTATGGGGCGCCCAATCGCCGCCATCCGTGCCGCAACCGGTAAGACCGTTGTGGGAAAGGGCTCCCGCCCACAGGATCTCAGCCCGGGATTCGTAATTCTGCGGGTCGTCACGCAGGATGAGCGCGTGCTTCATCACGGTACGCATGAGCGACGCGGCAATGCGATCCGTAAGTTCCATACCGCCCGAAGCATAGAACCAGCGCTCCATCGTGTGCATAAGGATATCGACGCATCCGCACGCCGTCTGATAGTCGGGGAGCGTCATGGTGAGTTCGGGATTCATGATCGCAAAACGAGGGCGAGAGGTATCGCTGGAACAGCCCAGCTTGCGCCAGCCGTCTTCCCCGGTGATGACGCAGGAGGCGCTCATTTCACTGCCTGTGGCGGCAATAGTCAGGATGACACCGATAGGCGTACAGCCTGTGACTTTGCGCTTGCGTTCAAACAGCTCCCACACATCGCCGCCGCAGCTGAGGCCGTAGCCTATGGCTTTAGCGGAGTCGATGACACTGCCGCCACCGACTGCGAGTATGAAATCCACGCCTTCACGACGTCCCAGCTCTATGCCTTCATAGACCAGAGAAAGGCGGGGATTCGGCACCGCGCCGCCAAGCTCGACCCATTCTATAGCTTCCGCTTTCAGCACCTCGCGCACACGATCCAGCAGGCCGGAACGCACCACACTCCCCTGCCCATAATGCACAAGGACCTTACGACAACCCTGTGCCCGCATGAGAGCTCCGAGTTTTTCTTCCGCCTTGCGGCCGAACACTACTTTCGTAGGAGTATTGTAAACGAAGTCATTCATGGTCAGTCTCCAGATATAAAGAAGGCCGCCTGCATGCAGACGACCTTCTTTAGTTATATCATAGCTTTCTTACGTTCATCACCCGGCAGGATGCCGCGCTTGCTTTCGCGCACGAAATCGATGAAGCCCTTGATCTCGGGCAGGTGGCCGTATTCGGCTTCGAGCTGCATGAGGGCATCGGGGCGAGGAATGCCGGAGTACCACGTGATGCGGTACGCCTGCTTGAAGGCAGACAGCAGTTCCATGGATCCCTTGGCGCGGCGCAGGCCTACGATATTGGGAGACTGCACCGTGGCATGGTTGCCCACGCCGAGCATCCACGGCGGAAGATCCTGCGTGAGCGCAGACATGCCGCCAAGGAAAGCGTGCGTGCCCACACGAACGAACTGATGCACGGCGGAAAGACCGCCGATGATGGCGTTGTCTTCCACGACGACATGCCCGGCCAGAGTAGCGTTGTTGGACATGACGATGTTGCTGCCCACCTGACAGTCATGGGCTACGTGCGTATAGGCCATGAACAGGTTGTTGTTGCCAACACGGGTAACGAGACCGCCGTCTTCCGTGCCGCGATGCATGGTAGCGAATTCGCGGATGCTGTTCTTGTTGCCGATGATAAGCTGAGAGACTTCGCCATGGAACTTCAGATCCTGCGGCTCACCGCCCACAGCGGCATAGGAATGCACATGGTTGTCTTCGCCCATGGTGGTGTAACGCTTGATGGAGGCAAAGGCATCGATGCGGGTACGGGCACCGATGACCACATCGTCTTCGATGACGGCACAGGGGCCGATGATCACGTCTTCCCCGATCTGTGCGGAAGGGGCCACGAACGCTGTGGGATGGATCTGAGGGGCTGCCATAATTAGAAGGTCTCCTTGGAAAGTGACGAAGCAGTAAGACGGGCCTCACAGACAAGGTTGCCGTCCACATAGGCTTTAGCGTCCATTTTCCAGAAGCTCATCTTGCGAACGATGTTGGAACATTCCAGCACCAGCTTGTCACCGGGGCGCACGGGGGCACGGAAGCGGGCCTTTTCGATGCCTGCGAACAGATAGACATGCCCTTCGGGGTTTTCCCGGAACTGGGGGAAGGAATGTATCGCAAGGATGACGCCGACCTGCGCGAGCGCTTCAACGATGAGGACGCCGGGCATGACAGGCACTTCAGGAAAATGTCCCTGAAAGAAGGGTTCATTGAAGGTGAGGTTCTTGTATCCCTTGATGTAATCACCGGGGACCAGCTCGGTCACACGGTCGACAAGCAGGAAGGGATAACGATGAGGCAGGATCTTGAGGATCTGCTGGATGTCGAGAGAAAGTACTTCGCTCATGGTGTGCTTTGCCTTTAACGGTTATAGATGAAGCCAGTCCATCTTCGCGCCCTCAGCAGAGATACGATGCCTTGGACGCATGGACACGGAAGAGACGGCAGCCGCTTCCGCTGGCGGGATCACTTCTTGAGATGCATCATGGAAAGCCAGCGATTCCACAGCGTCACGAGGGAGCGGTCGGTCTTGCTGACAGTGATAGGCTTGTGGCCGAGTTCCTTTTCGATGCGAGCCACGCGCTTGAACAGTTCGGGCAGCTTGGGCATGAGGGTGGCGTTACGCAGGTAGGTATTATAATCCACCGTGGGAGAACCGCCCACTACCTGACCTTCGGCGATATCCTTGGCAACACCGGCCTGAGGGCCGATAGTGGAGTTGTTGCCGATATGCAGATGACCAGCGACACCGGCCTGCCCGGCCATAGTCACGTTGTCGCCCACATGCGTGGAGCCGGAAATGCCCACCTGAGATACGATGAGGCAATCCTTGCCGATACGCACGTTGTGGCCGATCTGCACGAGGTTGTCGATACAGGTCCCATCGCCCACGACGGTCGTACTGAGTGCGGCGCGGTCGATAGCGGCGTTGGCCCCCACTTCCACGTGTTCGCCCATGACGACACGGCCGATCTGCGGCACCTTCTTGATGCCTTCGCCCGTACGAGCGAAACCGAAGCCTTCAGCGCCGATAACGGCACCGGGCTGGAACACGCAGAAATCACCGACCTTGGTCCCGGCCATGAGTACGACGCGGGGATACAGCACGCATCCGTCACCCAGCTCACAGTCCTCTCCTATGTAGCAGCCGGGGAAAATGGTGCAGCCCTTGCCGAGTACGGCGCGAGGGGCGATGTACGTGAACGGATAGACGGTGCAGCCTTCACCAAGCTGAGCCTCAGGGCTCACGCAGGCCAGATGGCTGATACCGCTGAAACTGCCCTGAGGCTGAGTGAACAGCGTGAGGGCCTGTGCAAACATGGGATAGGGATTTTCCGTGACCAGAGCGCGAACGACGTCACCTTCATGCTCAGGGCGCACGATGACAGCACCGGCCTTGGTGCTGGCCAGCTGGGCTGCGTACTTAGGGTTCGCCAGAAAGCTCAGTTCCGTGGGGCCAGCTTCCTCAAGGGTATTGATGCCGGTGATGACTATGTCTTCCGCATCATCCTTGAAGACCAGTTTCACACCGAGCTTTTCAGCGATCTCGGACAGCTTATACGTAGGGGTTGCCATACGCGGCTCCTTACTTCACAGCGTCGAGCTTGAACTTGCCGCCCTTGGACTTCCAGAGCTTGTTCACTTCTTCGATGAGTTCGTCGGTCACGTCGTTGGCCTTGGTGTAGAACATGACCACAGTACCGTCCACGATCATGTCGTAGCCGTTCTTCTTAGCGAAGCTTTCGCAGGCAGCACGCAGCACTTCGTTGAGCTGGGAATTGATGGCCTGCTGCACGCGGGAAAGGCGCTGGGTGTATGCGGTGCCCTTGGTGTCCAGTTCCTGAGCCTGCTTCTGGATCTTCTGGGCGCGATCGTTACGAGCCTTCTCAGAAAGAGCGGCGGCCTGCTTGCGGAGGTCTTCAGCCTGCTTGTTGAGATCGGCACCCTGCTTTTCGAGCTGCTCACGCTCCTTGCCGAACATGGTGCTGAGCTGCTTTTCCGCTTCCTTGCCAGGTTCGCTCTGCGAGGAAAGACGCATGGGGTTGGCTACGCCGATCTTGCCTGCGGCCTCGGCCAGAGAAGGCATGGCTACAGCAGAGCAGAGGAAAGCGGCGACCAGCGCGATAACAGTACGACGAAGCATAACGAAACTCCTTAAAAGGAAAATTTACACTGTAAAGTATGCCTTTCCGCGGCATAAACAACGTCAAAGATTACCCTCGACAATACGAAGGCGTCAAGAATGATTTGAGAAGCTCCC
>JAFWYI010000159.1 GCA_017522745.1 Mailhella sp. | reverse complement strand
GAGAGACGAGCTGTTCCTCCGCATTGAGGGACGCCGTGGAGACAGGCGCGAAGGAGGCGAGACGGCAGCGCAGGAAGTAGTCGTCTATCTTTTCCTTGAGTTCCTGCATCAGCCCCCATGCCGCCGGGGTATCGTCACCAAGGGCGTGAGGAGCTTCCGCAAGGGCCTTTCTCCAGTCCTTTTCAGCCTGAAGGGCGGCAAGAAATGCATCAATAGCGGCGGCATTGATACCGGGTTCGCCGCTGGCGTCAGTCTCGGAACCAGTTACGGCGAGAACAGCCTTCACGAACGCCAGCTTGCCCGCATCGAGATCAGCGTGAGCGGGGATGATGCCGTCGCCATTGTTCAGCAGCGCATTAGCAGAAGCCGCAGAAAGAGAAACATCCTCATATCGTATGGCTCCTTCCTCTTCACGGCCAAGATTCTTAAGGGCGGTGGCGGCGGTCACAGCCACGCGGCGGCCCTGCTCGGTATCGGTACGGATGGAGGACAGGGGGAGCGCATCCATACGCTGTGCCAGTTCAGCGGGATCGGTAAGGCGTTCGCATACCCAGTCCATAGCTTCAAGCACTTCAGGGATACGGATACGACCGTCGGCATCGGTGTCGAGCAATTCGAGGGTTCGGGCATCGAACTCAAGGCCGGATGCCGGACAGCTCAGTGCCGCCCAGAGCTTAGGGTCGAGTTCGCGCAGACGGCTCAGTTCGCCTGCTGTTTCCAGCGTTACCTGATCCATACCTCCCAAGCGATGGAAGGCCCATGTGACCTTATCGTTCTGTTCCATATCGTACTGCCTTTTTAAAAAGATGCCCCGGACCTCGTCGATGCGGCCCGGGGCATGGTGTCAAACGGTTGCCCAGGCCTTCAGGCCTGGCTCATCATTTCACACATGTTCTATCTTGTCCAGAATACCAGCCAGTTTTGCCAGTGCTACCCCATAGTTACAGATAGCAACGCCCTGCTCTTTCGCCTTGCGGATGCGGGACAGCATGTACGTGCGGTTGAACATGCAGGCCCCGCAATGGATGATGAGATCATATCCGGTGAGGTCTTCAGGAAAATCCGTACCGCTCACCATGTCTATCTTCAAGGAGTCTCCGTAACGAGCGCGAAGCCGGGCCGGGATCTTCACGCGGCCGATATCCTCTTCCAGAGGGGCATGGGTACATGCTTCTGCGATGAGCACGCGAGAATCCGGGGTCAGGCGGTCTATGGCCGCAGCACCTTCGATGAAGGAATCGATATCGCCCTTGAAGCCGGCCATGAGGATAGAGAACGACGTGAGCAGGCTCTGTTCAGGCTTCAATTTCCACACCTGAGGGAAGACCTGAGAGTCCGTGATGATGAGATGCGGCGGGCGGGCGAGCGCATCGAGGCTCTGCTGTATCTTGTCTGCCGTACAGCTTATCACGATGCATTTCTTATCGAGCAATTCGCGCGTCACCTGTACCTGCGGAAGGATGAGGCGCCCCTGCGGAGCCTGGATATCCTGCGGCATGACGAGCATGACCACGTCGCCTTCCTTGCAGAGCTTCCCGGTGATGGCAAGTTTGCCCCAGTCCGCAGGAACCTTGCGAAGCAGGGCTTCACGGAGCTTGTCCATGTTCGTACCAAGAGCGGCGCTCACGCAGACAGGCTCGTGCTTCATCTCCTCCTGGATACGCTGGCGCAGACGCTCCAGCTCCTCGGGAGAGCGTTCGTCCATCTTATTAAGGATAAGGATATAAGGGGTCTTTCGCTTCCTGATGGCCGCGAGCCACTCCTTTTCCACGCTCAGGTCGTCGCCGGAAAGAAGGAGAAGAGCTATATCGGTCTTGTCGAGTGCCTGTCTCGTCTTTTCGATGCGGAGTTCACCAACGGAGCCTTCGTCGTCGAATCCAGCCGTATCGATGAGGACACAGGGGCCGAGCCCATGTATCTCCATGGACTTGTAGACCGGGTCGGTCGTCGTGCCTGCCGTGTCGGAAACAATGGCGGTATCGTGCCCGGTGATAGCATTGATGAGCGAGGATTTGCCAGCGTTGCGGCGGCCGAAAAGACCTATATGCAGGCGGCCCGAACGTGGGGTATCATTGATAGAGTCGGACATGATAACTCCTTGTTCCAAAGTGTCAGCGAGGCTGGAAGTCGCCTCTGTCCACGACGATCTCATAGCCGATGCCGCGGATACGCGCCTTCAGCGCCTCGACATTGTCGGCACATTCCGCCCCTTCAGAGAGTTTGTTGTTGTACAGACGATAACGGTCCCGGGCTTCCTTGGGGGAAAGGTTCGGCATAAGCACGTTGGCCCCGGCAAGGATGCCACGCTCTCTTCCGTCACCCGCCGCCGTTCCCAGAGCCGTCGTCGAGGGAAGCATGGCCGCGGGAAGGAGCAGGCGCGTCATGGCCAGCAGTACCAGAGTCCGCTCCACGTCTCCTGCAGGGAACGCCGCGAAAGGCGTCTGTGCGTGCGGGATGAACGGACCGATGCCGACCATTTCCGGCTGGAGTTCATAGAGGAACCCAAGGTCTTTGACGATACTTGCCGTCGTCTGGAAGGGAGAGCCCACCATGAAACCGGCCCCGGTCTGGAAGCCGCAGGCCTTGAGGGCGAGAAGGCAGTCCCGGCGCTTCTCCCACGTCTGCTTCGAGGGGTGGAGTTTGGCGTAATGGACAGGATCCGCGCTTTCGTGGCGGAGCAGGAAACGATCGGCCCCTGCCTCGCGAAGCCTGCGATACGAGTCCTCGCTCTTTTCCCCAACGGAAAGCGTGACAGCGCAGTCGGGCCAGCGCTTCTTCATTTCACGCAGCAGAGCAACAAGGCGTTCATCCGTGAACCAGTCGTCTTCGCCGCCCTG
>JAFWYI010000158.1 GCA_017522745.1 Mailhella sp. | reverse complement strand
GGTGAGCCGCAGTGAACTCCAGAAGGAACTTTACGGCGATACCCCGCCGAACAGCGACGCTTTGCGTACGTATATCCACATCCTTCGGAGCAAGTTGGAAAAGGCCGGGAAACCCATCCTGCAGACCGTGCCGCGTGTGGGCTTCCGCCTGAGCGAAGAGTAGGGAGTCATGATGTTTTGGGGAAAGGGAGGAAACTTTCTCAAAAGTCTCCTCCTTCCATAAGCCCCATCTCCCTTCTTCAAAGCATTTTGATAACGTGAACTCAGCGCCTTCAGGGCGCTTTTTTTCATGGTTCCACCACTTTCTTCATGCGCCGTTTTGCGGTAGCTAAAGGGGAGGGGCCGCACCCTCGATTTCAACGATCATCCCTAAGAGGTGTTATATGGCGTTCAATGGTTGGGAAAATGTGAATCCCGGCGAAGAATTTTCCATCGAGGAGATCTCCGCCTATTATGGTACGCTTGGGCCGTACTCCATGCTGGAAGCTCCCAGCCGCAGTCTGTGGGGGCGTTTTCCTTTCATGGTGCGCGCCATAGCCAAGGACGGCGTGGAAGATCTGTTCAAGCCTGGTGAAAAGGTGCGGGTATTCTTCCGCCCTGTGCCTGGTCAGGGGGGCGTGGGAGGCTACGACCTGCGGGCCTTCCCCGAGGAGATCTTCGATAAGCCTGAGACCCTGCAGCGTTTCATCGACATGGCGGAAGAACGCGCCATCCATCAGTCCGATCCCAAGGGGGACGAGCCGTGGAGCGATATGTTCAGCGCTAAAGAGTACCGCATGCCCTATTGCGAAGCGCTTATCGGGCTGGAGCCGCCGTATTCCGAAGAAGATATGCTCAAGATGTACCGCGCCTTTGCGGACAGGAATGCCGAGATGGACCGGCGTTACGCTATGCTTTCCGGCCTGTTCCGGACCGGCGCAGAGCGTTTCTCCGGCTTCTGCTTCGCGCTGGCCCGGGAAGGGCTGGATGATGCCGAAGGCAGGCGCCTTTTCGCTCCGTGGGATGTGGTCCTGCTGTTCTTCGAGTTCGCGGAAAACGGCGATACTCAGAACGTCGCCACGGTGCCGCTCCGCATGGTGAACTTCTATAAGGCAGACAAGCTCAAGGAATTTGCCGAGAAGCTGGCGCAGGAATAGCCCCGGCGTTTCCGGCAAGTTGGATACGCAAGGAAATAAAAATCCCTGAGGAGTGAAATCCTCGGGGATTTTTTTGTGCCATCTGGAGCTGGAGACCGCGAGGGGGAGAGGGCGCAGGGAGAGGCGAGGGACAAAGAGAGGTGCGGGGAGAGGCTCAGGGATACACGGTGAGGGGGCGGACCGTTGCGGCGCACCTATCCCAGCACGGAACGGACGACGGCCCTCAGGGCATCCATAGCCTCATCGCTGGGGCGTTCCACGTCCGGCACGGAAAAGCCGAGAGAATGTCGCTTACTGCTTCCGTAGGCGTGGTAGGGCAGGAGTTCGTACTCCGTGATGTGCAGGCCTTTCAGGAAAGCGGCAATGGCCGCGATATGCTCCGGTGTGTCGTTGAAGCCGGGGATGACAGGTGTGCGTACTTTCAGCGGGAGCGCGGGGAAGCGTTCCCGCACCACGCGGAGGTTTTCCAGTATCCGTTCATTGGGTACGCCGGTGGATTCGCGGTGCTGTTCGCTGTTCAGGTTCTTGATGTCGAATAGCAGGAAGTCCAGCTCAGCACACGCTTCAAGGAGTGTCGCACCATCCGTGAAGCCGCATGTCTCCAGACAGGTGTGCAGGCCTCTGCGGCGGCCTTCCCGCAGGAGGGCAAGAGCGAAGTCCGGCTGGAAGAGCGCCTCGCCGCCGCTCAGGGTCATGCCGCCCTGCTCGTAGCGGTAGAACATGGCGTCTTTCTCCACCTGTTCCAGCACAGCCTCCACGCTCATTTTCTTTCCGTAGGCAGTGAATACCTCGTCGGGACAGGCGAGAACGCAGGGGGGCTCCTGCCACGCTTCCACGAAGGTGCAGGAGCGGCAGAGCGCCTTGTCCACATTCAGGTCGTCGCCTTCCTTACGCAGAGCGCCGGAGGGGCAGCGCGACAGGCAGCGTGTACAGCCCGGTTCGCATTTCGCCGTTGCAGTGCCGATATCCATGGCGCGTCGCTGGGTCTCAGGATTGCTGCACCACGCGCAGTGCAGAGGGCAGCCCTTCAGAAAGACCACCGTGCGGATGCCCGGGCCGTCGTGCGTGGAGAACTGCTGTATGTTGGTGACAGCGCCTGTTACCTGGACATCTTCCACAAGGCCCTCGCAGATCAGAAGGTTTCGTGCGAGGTGCGGGCGATGAGATCATCCTGCAGGTCGCGGCTGAGGTCGACGAAGTAGGCGCTGAAGCCCGCGATACGGACGATGAGTCCTTTATACCGCGCGGGATCGCGCTGAGCGGCTTCCAGCGTTTCCTTATTGACCACGTTGAACTGCACGTGCCAGAGCCTGAGGTCGCAGAAGGTGCGCAGGAAGGCCATGAGCTTGCGGGTACCTTCTTCGCCAGCCACGGTGCCGGGGGTGAGCTTGATGTTCAGGAGGCGGCCTTCACGTTCCTTCCTGTCGTAATTCTTGCTGTTGTAATTCGACATGAGGACAGCCGTCGGCCCATGGATGTCTGCCCCCTGACATGCGGAGGTGCCGTCTGCCACCGGCTTCCATGCGTTGCGACCGTTGGCGCTGGCGCCGACCACCTTACCGAAGGGTACGTTGGACGTGACAGAAATGGAGCGGACATCCATATAACAGCCAAGCACATGGGCGTGGGCGCGGCTGTAATCCTGCGCGGCGCGTTCCATATCGCGGCCGATGCTGTCGGCATACATGTCGTTGTTGCCGTAGCGCGGCGCTCTTTCCAGGATCTTGCGGATATGCTCGTATCCGACGAAATCGGCCTTCAGAGCGGCGATGAGTTCTTCCATGGTCACGGATCTATCATCGTATACGGCCTTCTTGATGGCGGAAAGTGAATCCACGGCCGTACCGTAGCCCAGCAGGTCGAAGAAAGCGGAGTCGAAGCCGCCGGGTATCTTTTCATTGGTATGGATATCCATGCAGGATTCCAGACAGAGATCATGCAGGACGGAGCAGAGCGGTCCGGAGAAGTGCCGCGCGCGCAACCTGTTGATGATGCCCTGGACCACGAAGGCGTTCCGCAGGAGATGGGATTGCTGCTTCACGTAGGCCTGCCAGAAGTCGTCCCATGTAGCGAAGGTGGTGGGATCGCCGGTCTCAAGAACGACGAAGTCGTCTCCGTATTTCATGGTGCGGCCGTTGAGCAGTACCATTTCTACGGCGGCGGTGACGTTGATGGCCGTACAGCCGCTGGTGAAGGTATCCTTGTTCGGCATGCGTACCGAGGCGCAGCCAGAGACCGCGTAATCATTGGCCGAAGCGAAGTCCACCCCCTTGGCAAGCCGAAGCGGGATGACTTCTTCGTCGTTGAAGATCTTGGGATATCCCTGTCCGTCCTTGATGCTCTCACAGACCGCATGCAGGAACCTGTCCGGAGTGCCTTTGTGGAGACGGACGGCAAGTTCGGGATAGTGCAGGGGGCAGGCGCGTTTGGATTCAAGGATGAGATAGCTCAGTTCGTTGGTCGCGTCTCTGCCATCTTTGGTCTGGCCGCCGATGGTCACGGCTTCCCAATGGGCGTAGCCTTCGCTGGATTCGCGGTTGGACGGCGAGATGGCAAGGTCGACGAACTGCGCGATCTCTGCCCAGAGACAGCCCAGGAGTTCGAGCGCTCTGGCTTTATCGAGGATCCCGGCCTCCATGTCACGCTTGAAGAACGGATACAGATACTGGTCCATGCGGCCGTTCGATACGATGGTCCCTGTGCGCTGTTCCAGACGAGAGAACGCCTGCGTGAACCACTGGGACTGGAGTGCTTCGTGGAAGGTGCGAGCGGGGAATTCCGGAACGCGTTCGGCGTGTTCTGCGATCTGCAGGAGTTCCTGACGACGAGCGGGATCCTGTTCTGCTGCGGCTTTTTCACGCGCAAGGACCGCATGCCTGCGCGCCCAATGCACGATGGCATCGCAGGTGATGAGGCAGGCTTCAAGGAAGGGGCGCTTGTCCAGAGTATCCAGAGGATTGTCCGCATCGAGTCTTGCCAGTCGGGCCTCGACATCGGCCCGGATACCGGCGAAGCCCTTGGTGAGGACCTTTTCGTAGTCCGGCACCCACTGGAGCGAGGCTCTCAGCGAAGATGTTTCGTGGACGAGATATTTGGAGCTGTAGCCGTAGGGGTCGTTGTAGACGAGACGGCGTACGTCATCGGGAATGGCCTTGTTCAGGGCTTCGTGGTAGGTCTTGCCGGTCCAGTACGGAACTATTTCTTCCGTGATGACAGGAAGATCTTCCGGCCTGACGATGATACGCGCGGCCTCAGCATGAGCCAGATGCGTGAGGTTTTCCCCAAGGAAGTCGCCATCGAGTTCAGGGTAAAGGATGCCGTAGCGGCCGGTATCGGAGCCACAGCGCCCGGCAAGGAGCTGAAGGTCATCCACATATACGGTGATGTTCTCCGCAATATGCTTCAGCGCTTTTGCCCAGCGCAGGACCAGAGGTTGGCCTTCGGTCTGCCGCATGGATTCTGTGAAAAGCCGGGCGCGTTGAACATCGATGATCGGTTCGCGGCCATCGAATCTGTCGATAAGAGCAAACAGACGCTTATGTTTTTCGCGGATCGGAGAATTGGTTCCAGCGGCTTTTTCCAGAACATATTTTTCGTGAGGGCTCATCACGCAAGTGGCATACATGGCAGACTCCTTTACTCGTCATATCATGTTTCCGGATAACAATGTCTCAAAAAAAAATTCTTCGCAACAGCTTTATCATAGATACGGTGAAATCCGCAGGAGGCAGGAGTGCTGTCTCACGAAAGGCATAGGCCGAAGGCGGGGACGGTATCTGGGTAGCTATAAAAAAATCCGAATGTGCAACACCTTCGTGGTGAAACGCATTCGGAGTAGGAAATGTTCCGATAACTATCGGATGTTTTGTTTTGCTGGTGGGCGGTGAGGGACTCGAACCCCCGACAGTCGGTGTGTAAGACCGATACTCTACCAACTGAGCTAACCGCCCGGCAGAACTGTTCTAGTTTAAGGCTGGGCGGGTGTCAAGCTCAAGTATGCGTTACTCTTGCAAAGAAGATATTTCAAGACTGGTTCGCGGCATGCAAAAAGGGCCGCCTCTTGCGAAGCGGCCCTTTGAATCAATCAGCCAATGGCATTACATAAGCACGAAGGCCACGGCGCCGACGGCGATGCCGTAGAGCACGAAGGGCATGAAGGTACGACGGAGGATGTCGCCTTCCTTACCGATCAGGCCGGTAACGGCGCAGGCGGCCACGATGTTGTGCACGCAGACCATGTTGCCCATGGCGCCGCCGGCGCCCTGAGCGGCCACGATGGCGAGGGCCTGGTCAACAGTGTACTTCAGGGTATGAGCCATATCCCACTGGAAGTTGGCGAACAGCATGTCGGACACGGTGTTGGAACCGGTGATGAAGGCGCCGAGGCCGCCCACATAGGAAGCGATGCCGGGCCAGGCGGGACCAATGATGTCAGCAAGGCACTTAGCCATAGCCATGGGCATGGACACGCCGCCGGTAGCTTCGGAGACGCCGGTGCCCTTGAAGATGGATACGAGGGCCACGGAAGCCATGAGGGCGATGGTGGGGGCCTTCATCTTAGCAAAAGCAGTGGACCAGGCCTTGCCGACGCGGCCGGAGCCGAGGTCGGGGTGGTTCTTCATCATGCCGTGCATGAAGATGGTGATGATAGCAACGAGGATGAAGGGGATGGTGCCGGGCAGGTTGAGAAGAGCGATGGAGGAGCCGACGCCCTTGCAGCCGAGGATGTTGGAGGCACCGATGGACCACATGGGGTCGGTAACGATGGGCTTGAGGCCGAAGGCGGGAACGCGGGTGACCACGAGGATGAGACCGCAGAGAGCGTAGGGCATCCAGGCCATGATCTGAGGCATGTGTTCCTTGAATTCCTTCACGTCGGTAGGCTTGATGTCACCGATCCATTCAGGATTCCACTTTTCAGCGGGTTCGAAGTCCCACACTTCGGCGGGCACGCACACGCCCTTCTTGGCGAGCTGCATGACGAGGGCGAGGCCGATGAGGCCGCCGATGAGGGAAGGCAGTTCGGGACCGACGGTCCAGGCGAGGATGTAGTAAGGCACGCTGAAGCAGATGGAAGCGAGGATGCAGAACTTCCAAGCCTTGAAGCCTTCAGCCCAGGACTTGTTCTTGCCCCAGGAACGGGTCATGAAGCCGCACATGAAGATGGGCAGGATGAAGAGCATGGGGCCGTGCATGAGGG
>JAFWYI010000157.1 GCA_017522745.1 Mailhella sp. | reverse complement strand
GAGAAGTATTACGCTGCCGACCACGGTATCCGCGAAGCCGTGTACGGCGGCAATATGCGCGATATCAACCTTGTGCTGGAAAATATCGTTTATATGGAGCTCCTGCGGCGTGGCTGGAAGGTCACTGTCGGCAAAGTGGGCGACAGGGAAATAGACTTCGCTGCAGAGAAGCAGGGAGAAAAGCTCTATGTGCAGGTGGCCTATCTGCTGGCTTCGCCCGAAACCGTCGAGCGTGAGTTCGGCGTTTACGACCGTGTGCGGGACAACTTCCCGAAGTATGTCGTGACGCTGGACGAGTTCGACATGAGCAGGAACGGGATCAAGCACCGCAACATCCGCGACTTCCTGCTGGAAGCGGAGTGGAGATAGCGGGCCTATGGAGAAGGGGCTGTAAAAGGCTCGTTCTCCGCGTTCTCATCCCTCGTCCCGGCAGGCCACCGTGGCCAGCTCTTTCCATTCAGTCGTTCTTCGTGGGGAGCGGTGGTTCTGGTTCATGTGCCAAACCTGCTCTCCAAGGCCTTCGGCGGCGTAGCGGAGAGTGTGGCGGCCATGCTGGGAGTTGATCTTGTCGAGGGTGCTCATCAGGGCCGTTCTCTTCCTCTCATCGGCCTCGCTGGACAGGTTCAGCAGACTGCCCTGTCGGCTGCCCTTCGCAGTGAGGTCGAACAGCATGATACCCGCTTTGGCGTAGGGCGTGCCCGGCCTGAACATGGCTTCCACTCCGGCGATGGCGGCTTTGATGAACTTTTCGGTGTCGCAGGTAGGTGTCACGAAAGTCAGCTGGACAGTCTCGCTCACGAAGGGGATCTGCTGGCGCGACGTGCGGATATGTACGGCGATGCCGCTGGCGAACAGCCCTTCCCACCTCAGCTTCTCCGCCGCGCGTGTCGCAAAGGCGGTCACGGCCTGCTGAAGCGCCGCCTTCTCATAAATCTTCGTACCGAACGAGCGCGACGACACCAGCGTCCGGCGCGGTGTGGGGGAGTTGTCTTCGTCGATGCTCGGGATGCCCCGAAGCTCCAGCACGGTTCGCCAGCCCGTGACAGTCAGCCTGCTCCGCACCCAGTTGTCCTCGGCGTGCTTCAGGTCGTACACAGTCTTGATAGCGAAGCGCTCCAGCTTGGGCAGGGTGCGCGAGCCGATCCCCCAGACCTCCGAAACAGGTATCTTCTTGAACAGCGCATCGTGCTGGGCGTCGGTCCCATTGAGGAAGAACACGCCGGAACGGCCCTTCTTGGCGATGTGGTTCGCCAGTTTGGCCAGCGTTCGCGTCTGCGCGATACCCACGGACACCGTGATGCCCGTCCAGCGGAAGACGCGTTCCCGAATCTCTCTGGCGATGTCGAGCGCGTTGGGAAAATGCGCGGGGGCGAGACGTACGAAGCATTCGTCGATGGAGTACTGCTCGACCTCGTCGATGACGCTTGAGATGGTCAGCATGACGCGATCGGAGATGTCGCCGTAAAGCTCGTAGTTGGACGAGAACACCTCGATGCCGTGCTTCTGGATGAGGGGGCGCGCCTTGAACTCGGGCTCGCCCATGGGTATGCCGAGGGCCTTGACCTCCTGACTGCGGGAGACGATGCATCCGTCGTTGTTCGAGAGCACCACGACTGGCTTGTTCCGAAGGTCAGGCCGGAAAAGCCGCTCGCACGAGACGTAGAAGTTGTTGCAGTCGATGAGCAGGAAAAGAGACCTAAACTTTGTGGATGACATAGGTCACGACGCCCCAGATGTGGATGTGCTCGCGCTCAGTGATGTCGAACTCAGGATAGTCGGGGTTCTCAGGGGCGAGGAAGACCCGACCCTTGCGGCGTATGAGGCGCTTCACTGTCAGCTCGTCGTCCAGCGCCGCGATGACGATGCGGTCGTGGGCGGCTTCCACGGAGCGATCCACGATGAGCAGGTCGCCGTCATGGATGCCTGCACCTAGCATGGAATCGCCCTGTGCGCGCAGAAAAAACGTCGCAGCCTGATTTCTGACTAGGTATTCATGCAGGTCAATCTTGCGGTCAATGAAGTCGTCTGCAGGCGAGGGGAACCCGGCTTTTACCGGGGAAAGATACAGCGGAAGCCCCTCGCGGGAGTCGCTGGGGCTGTCGGCTATACCTACGAGCCGCAGAGTGGAGGAGCGAAGGAACTTGTCCATGATGTCCTGCCTTATATTGGGGAATGTGCAGAGCCGGAACTTCCAGAGTTCTGAAACAGGCCGCCCTGATGCGTATGCTCCAGAGTACCCGCAGAGCCGGGCTTTGTATACTCTTAAGGTGGTCTTGGAGGGTTTGGCAGATTGTATGGTGGCGCAGCGGAGGCCGTTATCAGAAAAAAAATCAATAAAATCAACATCCTTCCGTTTCAGAACGATGGCAAAAGCGCCCTCCGGTAAACATCGACATGGTCCCCGAATCCGACGTTTACCGCCTCATCTTCAGCTCCAAGCTGGAGTCCGCGGAGAAGTTCCAAGACTGTAGGCTTTCCTCAACCTAAACCCTGCTGTAGAGCTCTTTACTGCCCTTCCGGTACGTAACATAACAAACGACAGAAAGGATATCGTCTGACACGGCAGACAGAGGGTATCAGAACAGAGTGAACAGGAGGCCCAAACAAGTTTTTATAGCCTAACTTTCAACCATCCTTTCGCCCGAAATCCTGTTCGATTCCCACTTTTTTCTACCGCTCCGCCCTACCCTGCTCCCATCAGGTACGGCAATTTCTTAGAAGAATCATACAGTCAAATATGACAAATAGTTGGCGCAGAAGTTCTATTCCTGCTGGGACCATATTTTTCCAGAAAGCCCCGCAAAGTACGTAACTGCCTGCGGGGCTTTTCTTTTTTATGCGTCTCCTTTTTCGCCATAGCCATCCCCCGCCGTCCACACATCTGTGGACGGCATGTCACTTTTCTCTGGCGCGCCCCTTTTTTCCTGCGTATGTTTGAGGAAAAGGCAAATAGCAAAAGCCAGTGCGGCTTTTGTGCAAGGAGCGAATCATGAGTGAAGCCAGCAGTAAGGAATTGGCGAAGACTTGGCCCTACACGCGGAGTACGAGTTTTGTGGAAGCTCTCCGCGAAGCCGCAGGGAAGTGGTTCAAGAAACGCAGCAAGGATACTCACGGAAAGATGAAATACTGCCTTGCCACACACAAGATGTGGGCGGAGAACATCATTTGCCGCGAGGTGGAATATTATATCCGCGATGAACAAAAGAAGAATCGCGGGGAAAGCCCATTCATCCTGCATAAATATGTTCATCACGGGCTGAGCAGTCAGGCCATGGCGTTCAATCTTCTTGGGCCGCTTATCGTGCGTAAGGATTTTGCTCCGCTTGAAGCCGCACTTGCTAAAATCGGCATCAAATGGGCAGAAGGAAAAGAAACGAAGGCTCGTTTCGAGTACGAAGACCGAGGCGTTTTCAACGAGGATGTCGGCCAGCCTACGTCCATAGACCTCTATCTGGAAGGCGAAGGCGGCAGGCTCTTCATCGAGGCGAAACTGTCCGAGAAGGAGTTCGGCGGCTGCTCCATTTTTGCCGGTGGCGACTGCGAAGGACGGAATCCGTATCCCAACAGGCTCGATAGCTGTTATCTGCACCATACCGGCAGAAAATACTGGGACGAATTGCTGCAGCCTGAATTTTCCGATGTCAGCCTTTTGAATGGCCCTATCTGCCCCTTTGCCTGCTACTACCAGTTTTTCCGCGAAGTCCTGTTTGCCCTTCATCATGATGATGGCACGTTCATCCTCCTACACGACGACCGGAACCCGGCATTCCTGCGGAAGGACAGCGATGGCGTTGTGCAGGGCGGCTTGTGGCCCTTCCTTTATGAAGCCATCCCCCACAGCCTGCGGCATAGAGTGGGAAGGCTGAGTATCCAAGACCTTGTCGCGGAGATAGAAAAGTCCCCGAAGCACAAAGACTGGATAGGTGAATTCAAGGAAAAATATGGTCTGAAGTAACTATCACGAGCAAAAAGGCGGGGAGTCTTCCT
>JAFWYI010000156.1 GCA_017522745.1 Mailhella sp. | reverse complement strand
TAACGGCTTTGGACTGGTTTATTCCTTTGTTCTTTCGCCGTTCATCGGCATGCTGTTCGGAGGCTTTTGATGAGTGACGCCAAGATGAAAAAAAACGCCCCTGGTTTTTGGAAGAAATACGGCTTCCTTGTGTTTTCTATCGTCCTCACCATTCTGTGCTGGGTGATGGATGCTGAAACGACTGCGCATGGGATGAGCCTCACCGGCAACGGTATTGTGGAGATGATCGGCTTCCTGCCGCCTATCTTCATCCTTTTAGGCCTCTTTGATGTGTGGGTCGAACGCGAGACGGTGATGCGCCTTATGGGTAAGGAATCCGGCCTCAAAGGTGCTTTTCTGGCGTTCATGCTCGGCTCTCTGGCTGCCGGACCGCTTTACATGGCGTTTCCTGTAGCGGCTGTTCTGCTCAAGAAAAGGGCGGGGCTGTTCCAGATCTTCGTATTCATCGGCACATGGGCCATCGCCAAGGTCCCCATGCTGCTTTTTGAGACGTCCTGTTTCGGCCTATCGTATACGAGTATCCGATTCGTTTGCAATGTGACCGCCATCCTTCTCATCGCGTGGATGATGTGCCGCATCCTCGGCCCTGACTACACCGAAAAACTGTACGCAGAAGCCGGAAAGGATTGAGTTGTTTTTCCTTGTGTTTCAGGGGCAATCGTTCTATCGTTCATCTGTTAGGCGGCATTTGTTCCTTGAGTATGCCGTGTAGTTGTTTCACCTGTAATGTTGCGTGAAAACGGAGTTTCCATGCTGAATAGAGTAATGATCATCGGCCGTCTTGGCCGCGACCCTGAACTGCGCTACACCCAGAGCGGCTCCCCTGTCGCATCCCTTCGCATTGCTACGGATGAGTCCTACACTGATAAGGACGGAAACCGTATGGAACGCACGGAATGGCACAGTGTTGTGGTGTTCCAGCGTGCTGCGGAAAACTGCAATCAGTATCTTCGCAAGGGCAGCCTTGTCTATGTCGAAGGTAAACTTACTACCCGCAAGTGGCAGGATCAGAACGGTCAGGATCGCTATACCACTGAGATTCGTGCGGATCGCGTGCAGTTCCTTGATCGCCGCAACTCCACCCCGGGTATGGAAGGCGATGATATGAACGGCGGCATGGGTGGCGGATATACGCCTCCTCGTTTCCAGCAGACTCGTCAGGGTGGCGCTCCGATGCAGCGTCAGGCCCCTCGTCGCGCCCCTCAGCAGGATAGCTACGAGGACCTTGGGCCGGCTTTCCCCTCGGAAGCCAGCACCATGGACGACATCCCCTTCTAAGATAGAAATATGACGGAAAGCGGCTGTGATACGGCCGCTTCTGTTTTTAAGGTGGTCCGATGAAGATCTTTTATTTTTTCGGCGACTCCGTGACTCTTGGTGTGAACGATGCCTGCGCTGGAGGCTGGGTGAGCCGCCTTGCAGGTATGGCGGCAGAGCAGGGGCTTCCTGTTCCCCCGGACACCTTCTATAATCTCGGGGCGCGTAAGCACTCCAGCAGGCAGATACTTGAACGCTGGGAGCGGGAATATGCCTGTCGGGCGCTGGAAGGTGCATCTGCGCATTTTGTGTTCTGCTGTGGAACGGTGGATATGGCCGCACCTAATGGATTTCCTGTTGTCCCCATAGGAGAATCCGCTTCTAATGTGCGCGAAATGCTTTTGAAAGCCCGGGAATATGGAACATGCGTTCTGCTGAGCCCGGCGCCTGTGCAGAATGACGAGCATAACCAGAGGCTGGAAGCCTTGAGTACGGCTTACGGAAGCATCTGTTCTGCCATTGACGTTCCCTTCATAGACCTTTTCCATCCACTCATGGAGCGGGGATACGTTGATGAGCTTGAAGACGGCGTTCATCCCGGCCCTCGCGGCAATACCATGATAGCTGAACTTCTTTGTGAAACGCTCAAGGCGTGGTTTGCAGAAAAAAATTCTTGACATGACGAACGTCACTGTATAAGTTGCATCCGTCAGTCGACTTACGTCACCATCGTCTAGCCGGCCTAGGACGGAGGCCTCTCAAGCCTCTAACACGGGTTCAAATCCCGTTGGTGACGCCAAGTGAATTCTCAAGAAGTCCTTCTTAGTCCATAAGAGTCTAGAAGGACTTCTTTTTTATTCATAAACGCAAGGGTATACGAAGCAGGAGGGATATATGGAATACGCACAGGAAACAGATCTCATCAAAGAGCTTGCGGCCTACAGGAGCGGACTTCAGAACCTTCTTGCAGCAGATGCCGTGAAGGCGGGTTTCCTGAAGGATTCGGTTCGCAGTATCCCTGAACTTTCAGGCATGGTACGCATGTTTTTTGAACACTGTGTGCGTGAATATCATTCGTTGTATGAACGTGTGGAACCCCTTGCGGTCCTGGGATCCTGCTGTTTTGCTGGGGCAGCCGCCGCTCAGATGTGGCAGGCCGTTGAAGAGGAACTGCTCAAGAGCAACCTGTTCAGACTGCTCTCTCGTGAAAAAGGTATGAAATTCCTTGATGATACGGCTTTAGAATTTGCCGGGATGCCCGGAGGGACACCGGACGGTGATAAGCTGGCAGCCTGCATCAAGGGGAACTGGAGTATCCTTGCGCTTGCTACGTGGAGCGGTACTGTCAAAGGCAGAGCCCCGGAAGAAGCCATGCTTTTCCTTCAGGCCACAGCACAGGTCATGTTCACCATAGGTGAAGCAGTCGTGCTTGCCAGAATCGAGGAGTGATATGGCGAGGCTCGATTCGGTACTTCTAAATACGAGAATACTGAGCAAGATTTTTCCTGCATGGATAACAAAAGCCGCGATTCATGGTGAGTCGCGGCTTTCGTTATCATCGAATGCGGAGGCTGAAGGAACGAGCATCCTGCCTGTGGAGACTGCATCGGTACGGCTTGCCAGAAAGCCGGAAGGTCAGCACGGTGTCGCCGTTTCGGAAGCTCTGTTGTATCGAGCGAACAAGTCGATTGGCAGGTATTTTATGTTTTTTGACGTCCCATCGACCTTGGAGTTTGAGTTCATAACGCCAGGGAGCGGAAAGAAGTCTGCCTTCTGCCGGTAACGAAGGGCCGGATCCGCTGATGCTGAAAACGAAGATATCTCCATCTTTTTCTACGCGGCTCCACGTTTTCTTGAGGGTAGCCTGATCAGCAGACAGGGACTGAGCCTTTTTCTTCGAATCCTTGCCAGATGCAGGCACAGCGCTGGTTTTGTTGCCGGCGGAAGCCTTTACCGCATTATCCTTCAGATTTACCGTGGTAGATGTTGAAGCATCGGTTGACACTTCTTCCTTCGGGAGAAAGACGATAGCACCGGTAACTTCCTGAAGGCTCGGGGCAGTGATGGTTTCGTCGATTGAGGCGGGAAGTTCCTTCGTGTTGTGCGAAGGCTCAACCGCAGGAATTTCCGTTCTTTGTACCTCGCTTGCTGCCGCGAGGGATTTCTGAACGTTGCCAGCCGGTACCTCGGCAACAGGCGTAGGCGCATCGGTCTGCACTTCAGGCTTTTTCGGTGCGCTGGCCGCTGAGAGTGCTACTGGTGTAGCAGGCGCTATGGCCGGCTCGATCTTTTTGGCTGCAGCAAGGGCCGGGACGGCTTCAGGCGTGGTGTTTTTCTGTTCGGGCGTACTCGCAACCAGCGTAGCCTCAGTGCGAGATATCGCAGGGGCTACCGGCTGGCTGACCGGTTCCGAGACAGGCTTTGCAACAGCAGAAGCGGTGTTGGTGGGCAGAGTGTTAGAGGGCGCAACCGGGGTCACCGCAGTTGCAGTTTTTTCTGATGTTGCTACCGCGCTGCCGGGCTTTTCTTCGGCAAGAGACGCCGTTGCAGGTTGCACCTCTGCTGCCGTAGAGGCTGGAGACAGGGAGAAACCAGACATGGCACTGACGACAGAACCTGTTTTCTCATCGATACGGCAGAGGGCTTCGACAGGGTACTCACAGAAGTTCTCTATACGGATACGAGATGCCTCAAGTGATGCTTGAAGTTCTCGGTTCTTCTGCTCAAGAGAATGATTCTGCGCTATGGATTGCCAGACCAGCCAGAGACCTCCCCCTCCGGCACAGAGAAGAGCTGCCATGCTTCCGGCAATAAGGTAGTGGAATGTTTTATTCATGGCAGAGCCTCACTGCGTTGTCATTCAGGCTTTGTCGTGTCATCTAAATGAGCGGTAACACGTTTTATGTAGTCCCTGGTTTCTTCAAAGGGAGGGACGCCCTGATATTTCATGACATTGGCCGGCCCGGCATTATACGCTGCAAGCGCCAGCTCCAGAGAGCCGAACCGGTCGAGCTGTCGCTTCAGATAGGCACAGCCTGCCATCACGTTGGCTTCCGGGTCGAAAGGATCGACCAGCCCAAGCTCTTCCTGCGTTCGCGGCATTATCTGCATGGCTCCCTGCGCCCCCTTGGGGGAAAGGGCATGCGCCTGAAATGCCGATTCCGTACGGATGACGGAGGTTATCAGCGCTTCGGGCAATCCATACACTTTCGCCGCCTTGCGTATGATGCGCTTCCATTCCTTTGTCGGAGGTTGCAGTCGGCCTGACTCCATAGCCTTGGCAAGCTCAGGTGTGACCATAGGGCGCGGCAGGGCAAGAAAACGTGCCGATGACGATAACGCCTTTACGTCCATGCTGTCCAGAAGCGACTCATGGACATGTTTCTGCTTGAGCGGATCGCGCTCCGAGACATCGACTTCTTCTGACAGGATGACTCCTGCGGAAGCTGCCGCAGGAAGGAGGAGAACAAGGCAGAGCAAGGGAAGAAGGTGGATCATGCTTCAGCAGACCGGGCGAAGTAAACGTCGATGATGTTGGAGTTTTCTTCGCGAGAGTAGGCCTGATGAGCCGTTACGCTCCGTATCAGATAGACTCCAAGTCCACCGATGGGACGGCGTTCAGTATCCAGCGAAAGGTCTGGGGTGGGAGCTTCGCTGAAGGGATCGAACGGAGAGCCCCAGTCTTTTACGGTGAAGCAGAGCATCGGCTCACCGTCAAAACTGACCTGACGCAGAACTACTTCCGCCTTTCCTTCGCTACCTTCAGGATAAGCGTAGCTGAAAACATTGACCAGCAGTTCTTCCGCTACGAGTTCGACATTGGGAAGAACCTTCCTGAAGTCAGAAGGGATGTTCTTCTCAAGGAATCCATTGACGGCCTCGAGTTGTTCGAGTGTTGCCGGGAGCTGGAGCTGTGGCATGGAACCTCCGTTATTTCGGTCGCGGGAATCAGCGCAGCCCTGCCAGAGCGTCCTCGCGAGTGGCGTAGACGGTGAGGATAGAAGTGAAACCGGAGAGTTTGAACATGTCGGCCACCATGGACTGCATAGCGCAGAAGGCCAGAGTTGCCTTGGCAGCTTTGCAGGCTTTGCCCATGGTGAGTATGCCACGCAAACCGGCAGAACTGATATATTCCAGCCCGGCAAGGTCGATGATGAAGCGGCCGGAACCGTTTTTCAGCTCTTTCTGACATTCATCAGTAAAGGTTCCCACGGTCGTGGCGTCCATACGGCCGGAAACTTGCAGGATGGTTATCCCATCTTGGATGAGCGTTTCTATCTGCATAAGAAAACTCCTTGAACCAACAGGTTATTGATAACTCAGCATCAACCCCTGACTTATCTTCAGCCATCCGTCCAAAGTGACGAAGAGCAGAAGTTTGAAGGGGAGTGAAATGGTTGTAGGCGAAACCATCATCATACCCATGGCAAGCAGGATGTTCGAGATGATGAGGTCGATAGCGATAAAAGCAAGGTAGAGAACGAACCCTATCTGGAATGCCTTGGTAAGCTCGGTAATGGTGAAGGCCGGCACGATGATGAGCATATTATCTTTATTTATCGCATCGTGACGTTCTTTGGGCCAGATTCGCTTGGCCGTACTCATGAACATATTGGTGACTTTGTCTTCTGTGTTGGCCGTGAGGAATCGCTTGAGGGGAGGGAGTGCCTTAGACCCCATATCGATTATCTCTGAAAATTGTGGCTTAGCAGAAAACTTGTATTCCTTGATGATGTCATACGTTTCCATCCCCACAGGAGCCATGATGAAGATGGTGAGTATGATGGCGAGGCCGTTCATAACCATGGCCGGAGGGACCTGCTGAACACCGAGGGCGTTGCGCACCAGCGAAGTGACCACGATGATCTTGACGTAGGAGGTCACCATGGTCAGCATGAACGGGGCCAGACCCAGCACCACCAGCAGGGGGATTATCATCAAAGGGTTGAGATCGAGCATGGAACGCTCCGCATGGAACTTTTACAGCGTTTCAGATATCTGGACGCCCAGCGTTCCATCCATATCCACAAGGCGACCGCGAGCAATGGCTTTACCGTTAGCTCGGATGGTGACAGGAGTCTGCGCATCACAAGCAAGGGGGAAGACATAGCCGGGGGCAAGAGAAGAGAGTTCGCCCAGCGTGATGGTGGTGCGGTCGAGTTCGAAGCTCAGGCGGATATCGATATCGTTATGTTCATTGGGCATGTCAGGCTCCACTTCAGAGGATAAAGGGGATTCGAGAACGGCCTTGCCGTCTGCAAAGGAACAGAACGCCGTGAGAGGAGGAGTACCTCCGCGGCAGAGTCGGAGCAGAGTCCTGTTTTCCGAAGAATACCAGACTTCCGGAATGAGTACGTCACCCGAAGCCAGCGCCTCGGCGTCGTTTCTATTGAGGAATAGATAGCCCGATTCAAAAGCAAGTTCAAGCGGAAGCGTTTGCAGTCCCTTGAAATTCGGGGTGTTACTGCGAGGCAGAACGCGTATGGCATCGGCAAGGGCGACTGCGGCTTCGGCGCTATGCGGTATAAGAGAAAGGAAGAGGCTCTGGTCGGGCAGGCCGGCAGTGCCAGAAAGTCTTGCTGTCACGCCCAGGCCAAGGGAGGAAGGTTCGGCTACCGCTGACTCGATGCGGATGGAACGGATAGAAACAGGAACTCTGAGCCCTTGCTGCAACGTATCAGCCAGCTCAGTAAGCAGGGCTCTGAGTACGGCAGAACGCACTTCAAAGGGAAGTTCACGTACTTCGAAGGCTGCCGCGGCAGAAACAAAGGACGGATGGCGAAGCAGGAAGGACTCATCGCTGAAGCGGACTGTCCATTCATGTGCGGCGACAAGGAGAGTGGCTTCGCATGAGGAAGGGAACGCCTGAGGCGCATTGATGATCTCCCAATCTGCCTAACCATGCCCAAAGGGGGTACTCCAGCCAGCACCCCGAACGACAAGAGCGTTGAGGAGACGGGCTTTTTCCGGAGCGATACGCGGCGCTTTATATGACGTAAGATTGGCTTGCATAAGGGGCTCGTGTGTTTAGGCTTCGTAGCTGTCCTGCTGGAAGTGACCTCTGGATCGGCGTTCCGCATCATTGCCGGATTCGTTTCCATTGTCCACCATGATGGTCACTGGCGTGCTGGTGCGGACCTCGAGTATCTGCCGGAGGTCGCCCTGCGCGGCCACGAGAGTCTGGAAAGCGGCGGCATCGTGTGCGTGGAACTGTACGGTCAGCGCTCCGAGAACATCGCGCTGTATCACGATCTCCGTACCTTTCAGATGATCTCCGCTGATTGTAAGGCGTACTTCCTGCGTGCCGTTGGTGGACGCAGAAACGAGGATGCGCTCAACCAGCATTTCAAGGTCGATGTCACTGATCGTTGCGGCACCTGCTACGGTATCAACATGTTCTGCAAACAGCGGGCCGAACGAACTATGCATCAGGAACAAGGCAGAGGCATCCGGTTTGCCGCACGCAACATTGTCAACAGTATGTTGCTGAGTTTTTCCCATAATGTCAGCGGTCGGGATATCATGTTCGCCATGCTGGCTGGCATGAGGAGCATTCATGAGCATGTCGAAGCGGGAAACCATGTCAGCGTCGGCAGCGAGAGAAGATGAGGCCGAACGGACAGCGGAAGAGCCGTCGAGCTTGTCGGATGCCATAGTCGAGGCTGGACTTTGCAGGTGTATCTGACTCACGTGATTATCCTTATGCCGTTCAGGCGTCTTCCCCTTCCGCCTCTGCACCAATACGGGATATGGGACGGAATTCTTCCAGTTCAAGGTCTTCGCGGTGTTCGGCTTCTTTTTTCCACTCTTCCATCCAGATGTTCTTATGTGTCTGGATCTTCGTTGTGTTTTTCAAAGCCTGTTTTGCAGTTTCGCGAGCTTTATTCAGAACGTTCTGCGCTTCAAGCACTTTTTTTTCAGCCTTCCGGATTTCCTCTTCCTTCAGAGCTTCCGTCGCGGCAAGCTGAGCCAGCCCTGCTTTGAAATCATCCAGCGCACGCATAGTCATGATTTTGTTCATGATGCTATCGTAACGGCGTTCTTCTTCCTCCAGTCGCCATTGTCGATACTCTTCCAACTGCTTCTGACGTTCGAGAACTTCCTGTTCTGCTTCTCGCACAGCAAGCTCAGCGTAGCGCACACTGCGCTTGGCCTCTTCCTCACGGAAATGCCGGACAGAGAGGAGTGATTCGAGAGGGTAGGCATCCACGATCAGCGCACCGCCTGATACAGGCCTTCAAGCGTCTGCTCGAAGGAGCTTTTTTCATCCAGTCCTTGCTTGAGGAAGGCGTTGACCTTGTCGATATGGGCGAGAGCATCGTCGGCGTCCTTGTCGGCTCCTTTCTTGTACTCACCGATCTGAACGAGAAGTTCCACCTCGGCGAACTTGGCAAGGATCTGGCGCAGGCGCTGAGCAGCCTTCTTGTGTTCCTTACTGACTATCGCATTCATGACACGGCTCACACTGGCCTGAACGTCGATAGCCGGATAATGGTTGCGAGCCGCCAGCTTGCGGGAAAGGACGATATGTCCATCGAGGATAGAGCGCGTTTCGTCGGCAATGGGTTCCGTCATATCGTCGCCTTCGACGAGAACGGTATAGAGAGCCGTGATGGAGCCTTTATCAGAATTACCGGCCCGTTCCATGAGTTTCGGCAGCTCCGAGAAAACAGAAGGCGGAAAACCGCGGCGGGTCGGCGGTTCGCCTGCGGCAAGGCCTATCTCGCGCTGGGCACGACCGAAACGGGTCACAGAGTCCATCATCAGAAGGACGCTCTTTCCCTGATCTCTGAAATATTCTGCGATAGCTGTGGAAGTGTATGCCGCCTTCAGGCGTTCCATGGAAGAACGGTCAGAAGTCGAAACGACGAGTACGGCTTTTTTCCGCCCTTCTGGTCCGAGGTCATGTTCAATGAATTCACGAACTTCTCGACCACGTTCACCGATAAGGGCGAGAACGCAGACTTCGGCGGAACAACCCTTGATGATGCTGGACAGCAGGGTGGACTTACCACCACCGGCGGCGGCGAAAATGCCCATACGCTGGCCTTCGCCACAGGTGAGCATACCATCGAGAGAGCGCAGTCCAAGGGAAAGCGGCCGACTGATGATCTTTCGCGTCATCGGATTAGGCGCTTCCGCAAAGACGGGATAGTGATGACGAGTCTTGAGCGGAGGACCGCCATCAATAGGCTGCCCGAGACCGTCAAGAACGCGTCCGAGAAGTTCCTCACCTACAGGAACAGAAAGGATCTCGCCAGTGGGGATGACTTCCGTAGCGGGAGAGACGCCCTGACAGCTTCCCAGCGGGGAGAGCAGGGCAACATTTTTGACAAAGCCCACCACCTCCGCCTTAAGCGTGAAATCTTCCCACGGATTATGCAGGATGCACAGTTCGCCGACCTTCACGCCGGGCACGACAGCACGGATGATGGTGCCCACCACCTGTTCCACGCGGCCGCGTATCTCTACGGATGTGGCTCCTTGAACAGCTTCTTCCAGCAGGGAGCCTATGTATTCAAAAGCCATAGCTGCTCCTACTGCTGCTGTATCTTACTTTGGAAAGCGTTTTCCAGAGCCTTGAGCTGGGTCTGCAGGCTGGCATCCACTACGCCGAGTTCACTTTCAAGGATACAGGAGTTGCGTTCGAGGCGGGCATCGGCCATCACTGTGAGGAAAGATGAACCAGAAGCTCTGGAAGTCATGGCTGCAAGTGCCTCAAGAACAGCGGGTTCGTCTGCCGGAGACACCCGGACCGTCACTTTCTGTTGCCCCCGAACGACATTGAGCGAGTTACGAACGATTCGGACGATGCGTTCCTTGTCGTCCAAATCTCCGATGATCTTGCGGATGGACTGATTGACGACACTGACAAGCGTTTTTTCTATCCCTTCGATGAACTCGACCGAGGAAAGGATGGTTTCCATCATCTTTTCGGCATGTTCCAGCTTGCCTTCTTCAAGGCCGTCCTGATAGCCCTCCTCTTTTTTCTGCTCGTAGGCCAGCAAGGCTTCACGTTCCAT
>JAFWYI010000155.1 GCA_017522745.1 Mailhella sp. | reverse complement strand
GTAGGTTTCCTTGCCGAACTGCACGAGGGAGGCGGCAAGGTTGTACGTGGCTACCATGGTGTTGAAACGCATGAGGGAAACCTGCGCTTCGCCCTGCGTTGCCTGATCCACGAGCTTGAGGATGTGGTCGTTCACCCAGGTGGGGCGCACCTGAAAACGCACGGGGATGCGCCCGAACAGTTCCGTTTCGTACGCGGCAGAGCCAGAAGTGATGAGCGTGTCGAGAAGTTCGAGGATGTCATTTTCCGTGATGCCGTTATCGGCAAGGTCCTTCATGTAGGACGCTATGGTGACGTCACCGTACTTTTTGATGGCTTCTTCCAGCTTGGTCTCGCCGCTGTTTTCCATGGGCTGCGTAGTGTTGAGCACAGGCTCCTCAGCCACGGCGGCTGGCTTTCTGGTGCCCTTTTCCGGGCGCTTTGCAGAGCGGATATCCATGTTTCTTCCTCCTTAGTCGGTTTCTACGAAATCACAGCCTGACGTGATGGTGCCTGTGATAGTGCCTGTTACCGGGTCCCCAACGCGGGCCACGGGCTTTCCTTCGATGCTCCACACGGCTGACTGCCCCTGAACGACGCAGGTGTGCCCGCAGGAGCCCCTGCCTATGCTGCCGGTAACGCAGATGTTGCGGCCCTCGATGGTGACGAACTCGCCTGTTTCCAAGGTGCCGGTAACGCGGTGCCCATCGCAGGCTGAGCACCGCCCCTCGAACGTATCGCCTATGCGTGCTACTGGTGCTGGCATAGCTAGTTAGCCTTCTTCAAGCTCTGGCTGAGCTCGGTAAGCTGGTCGCCAGCCTTGGCGGCTTCCTGCTGGGTAGCGTCGGCAGCATCGGTAAGGGACGTGGTGAGCTTCTTTTTTTCCTTGTCGTAGGTGGCGCCGAGTTCTTTGACGACATCATCGCCCGACTTGGGCAGACGTTCGATGAACTTTTCGGACTGGCGGTACGCCTTGCACAGGTCTTCCACGCACTGCTCAAGGTCGTACAGCGTGGTGAGCAGTTCTTCCACGCCCATGGATTTGATCATGGACTTGTACTGCTTGTTCAGATTGCTGATGGAACCCAGCGGGGACGCCATGGCGCTGTTGACCATTTCGCTTGCCGTGGAGCTCACCGCGCTTTTCATGGTGTTTATCTGCTCATCGGCAAGGTTGGAGCCCATGCCCAGCGTGTCGAGCATACCGCCTATGGATTTGCCCAGCGGTGAATCGGCTATGAAAGGGCAGTCCAGCGCCCGTTCCAGAGCGCGCATGAGCTTTTCGGGGCCTGAGGTAAGATCGTCTATGCTGTCGCTTATGCCGTCCAGCGCAGCAAGGGCACCTTCCACAGCTTCGCCCACGATCTTGGCAGGGTAGCCGAGTATCTTCTTAGCAAGGCGCATGAGCTTGCGCGGTACTTCCAGCGCGGCTTCCAGAGCTTCCGCCGCCTGCTGGAGAAGGGTGACTGCCGATTCGCAGGCAAAGTCGGTAAACTCCGGCACTTCCGGAGACTTCACATCGTCGAGACCCGTCTTCTCCAAGGTGGACTGCGAAACGCAGACCTTGCCGAACACGTGTTTGTAGCCGTCGGGGCAGACGCCGTTCACTGCTTCTTCTTTTGCCATGGCTACGCCTTTACGATGTTGAGGGAGGCCACCGTCATGGTGCAGGGGGCACCAGATGCCGAACCGTTGGTGGCGCTGAAGTTGATGCTGGAACCGCAGATGTTCACCGCGCCGGAGGCGTTGATATTGTAGCTGCCGTCGGACGAGTGCGTGGCATTACCGCCCGTGGAGGACTGGTGATTGCCGCCGTAGGTTTCCGTTACTTTGCCTGCCACGGAAACGGAGCGGCTTCCTGCTACTTCGGTTTCCTGACTGCCGCCTACGGAGAGCTTCTGCTCCCCGTCCACTTCGGTGTAGTCGCCGCCTTCCACGCGCACTTCCTTGTTGCGCCCCACAGAGGTGAGATGGTCCTTGGAAGTGGCCTGTTCCAGATTGCCGTCCACACCGTAGCCGATGATGCCGTAGTCTTCGCCATCCACGCTTTCGGCCATGATGACGATGCGCTTATCCGGCGCGTCCGGAACGTCGCCAAGGTGGACGGTGACGGTGGGCTTGCCTGATTCGGCATTGGCTTCGGAACCGGTAACGGCACCGCCGATGATGCTCATGCCTGTTCTGCCGGAAGAGCCGTGGTGGAACTTCATTTCACCAAAATCAGTAATGATTCTTAGTTCACGGGCGATGACATGGATGAAGTCCTTGGCTTTGCCGAGGATGATCTGCGCAAGGGGGGAAGCCTTGAGTATGGCAAGGCCGCCGCTGAGTATGCCCAGCATGGAGCCGCCATCGGCCACGATGACCTTGTCGTCCGGCAGGAAGCCCGTGTGGCGCTTGCCTGAGTAACCGTTTTCCGTTCTGCCGTAGGTAAAGCCGTCCGCCCCACCTGTTTTGGTGGCGGAGACAGCCTCGTCCCTTTCTTCCGACATGGGCACTACCTTTACTGGAAGGGAGCAGAGCAAGTAGGGGCGCCCTTCCACGTGCACGAGCACCACCGTGGAGTTGCGAAGGTCGGTCAGCCAGGTGACGCCGTGGGAGTGCATGCCGCCGGTCACACCGAGCACGGGCACGTCGCGAAGTTCCTTGCCGCGAGTGGTAAGGATGTCGCACGTGAATGTGGAGGTGTTGACGCCGGTGACGAGGGCTGTGGTAAAAATTTCCTGCATAGAAAAGATTGAGCCATTGGCGCTTTGCCCTTCATACGCGCAAAGAAGAAGCCCCCTGCAGGGCTGCTGCAAGGGGCTTGAAAAAGGTCTACACGATGTTCTCGGATTACTCCATGACGGTCATCACGGGGCGCTCCAGAGCAGAATCGACCATAAGGTTACCGCCATGAGTCCAAGGAACCACGCGGTCGGCCACGAACTGCACGCTTTCCATGATCATAGCCTGGCCAGCCTGCATGGTGACGCTGCGGGTGGTGAAGGTGCAGCATTCGAGGTACTCGGCCATCGCCTGTTTTACCGCATTGCCCTTACCGGCAAGGGAGGCAGGAGAGTTGTAGATGACACCGAGACCGAAGGGGATGCGGAACACATCTTCATCGAGATTCGCCCACCAAGCCCCAGACATATCGAGGTTGGCGTCGAACTTGGAGTTACGGTTGGTAATATTCTCGTTGAACGTCGCGTTAGCGTACACGGCGTTGAGGAAGTTGCGGCCCAGGAACAGCATACGGTTGCAGGAACCCTGCACAGGCACGTTGGTAGAGGCCGGGATGTGGCGGCGGGAACCGAGGGCCTTGAGGTACTGCGTGTTCTTGGAATCGTTGTACTGCAGGTCCTGCACGAAGCCGATGACGTGGAAGGACGTATCGGAATCGGCCATGGACAGGCGGGGAGGACCGGCCACGATGAGGCTGTCATCGGGCAGGATGAGGGTCATCTGCGCCAGATCGTGCTGGTGCTCGACGAAGGCTTCCTTGTACTTATCGACCCAGTTGCTGACAGTGGTGACCGGGCTGATGTTCTCTACTTTCGAGATGGGACTGAAGGCCATGATTCATACCTCCTAGCGGCTCACGACGTGCATGCCGACATGGTTGAGGGGGTAGGGGAAATCGACCTCGCAGTAGACTTCGACACGGTCACGGGTGTTTTCCAGCTGCTTGATCTCGGTGATGGTGAAGCCGAGAACAGGAGCGCCGATCTTGGGCTGCGTCTGAAGCATGAGGGTTTCGAACACAGCGGAGACGGAAGTGTGGATAGCGGCCAGAGTGCTGGGGGTGATGTTCCACTTGCCGATGAACTGGTCGAGCACGTCGCGCAGGATGTAGCACACGTAGTCGAAGTTCTTGACGAAGGAGAGTTCCTGGAACTCGATGGTGGAGCGGTCGGTGGTCAGCTGGTGACGAACGTAGGGAGCCGCACCTTCGGAGTTCTGCACGAAGATGAAGGTACCGCCGGAGGCGATGGTATCGAGCTGTTCCTGGTTGAAGTAGTCGTTGGAGTGCTTCAGACCAGAGATGCCGGCCATGGACAGGCGGGTGAAGCCGTAGTGCGGGGCAAGGCTGGCACAGCCGGCAACGATGGCGCAGGCCAGATAGTAGCCGGGGAGCTCACGGCCTTCGACAACACAGACATCGGGCCAGACGTTGATGTAGCGGCTGGAACCGTAGGATTCGGAAACACCAGCAATGGCTTCGGCCTGATCGGTCTTGTCCATTTCGTGTTCCACGGTATAGGCGTACTCGCCTTCGGCGTTGAACAGGGCAGGATCGAAGGCGGAATTCTGGGTGACGGTAAGGATGTCTTCAGCCACCACGCTGGCCACCACGTACTTGTGCTGAGCGCCTTCGGCATCGGTAAGCACGAGCACGTCGCCGGCATCGACGGAAGAAGACATGAAGGTCACTTCGTCGCTGGTGGCGGTGAACACGCACAGGTCGCCGTCGCCATCGGCAGAGACCTTGCCGAAGCCTTCGGAAACAGTGGTCTTGGTCTGCAGTTCGCCGCAGCCCACGCAGATGCGCCACATGCCGACTTCGGGCTGGCTCATGGCGATGCAGTGCTGCTTGAACATGCTGAGAACGGCCACCTCGGTAGTGAGGGGAGCAAGGCCGTACACCACGTCTTCGTTTTCAAGGCGATCCTTGGCAGCGGTGTAGCCGACGAGGTCATCAGAATCCACGCCGATGTACTTGATGCCCACGTTGCTGGAGTTGGCCAGAGCGATGTTCATGCCGAAAGCCAGAGGGTTTTCGGGCACGATCTTGCCAAGGGTGCCTTCCACTTCGTCCACGCTGTACAGGGTGCCCACGCTGGACAGGTCCTGACGCAGGGAGCGGTAGCCCACGTACAGTTCGGCGGAGACGACAGGGCAGGCCTTGCCGTTCACGTCGCAGGTGACGCCGAGAAGGTCGAACTTTTCGGAAGAAATATCGAGAGAGACGAACTGAGAGTCCGCTTCCACGAACATTTCTTCGACCTTGCGGCGGAGGTTCATGAACTGGGCACCAGCAGGGATGGAGCGATTGAGCACCACGGTGCTTTCAGCTTCATTGACGCCGATGACGCGGTATTCCTTGTCGGAAAGGGGTTCGGCAGAGCCTTCGGCGAAGAACACGGCGTAATCGCCGATCTCGACACCGGAGGGCAGGAGGCCTTCGACCACCTTGGCAGTGCTGCCAGCGGCGACGCCATCGAGCATGAGGCCTTCGGCGTATTCCACGAAAGCGTTCTTGAGGCGGAACTTGACGGATTCCTTCTCAATGAGGGCACCAGGAGCGTTGCTGGGGAAAGCAGCGCCGCTGAGGCCGGAAGACGAATACTGACCGGCGAGGGCGAGGACTTCGTCTTCAACGCAGTCGACGATATTATAGCATGGGCCGATGATGCAGGCGGGGAGCTCGGCACTCACAGAGGACTGCGAGGTGGCGGCGTATTCCTGGTACACCAGCGCCATAGGTTTCACATAGGTCATTTTTCACTCACCATGGTTTTGAAAAATTGAAAAGAAAGGGACTTCCCAAATCTTTCAAATATTGCCCATGGCGTATGCGGGTATTCAGGTTAGCGCCTGTAGGTGAAGTGCGTCTGCACGGTTCTGAGCAGCGGCGCTTCCAGCAGGTTCTTATCGTCCCACTTGGGCTGGGTGGTGTAGGAGCAGGTGAGTTCGGTGGTGAAGACCTCATCGTCGTCTTCCATCTGCCGTACTTCGGAGAGCATGACGTCGGATGCCATGTGCACGCCAAGGTAGCGCGGCAGATGCACGCGGAAGTACATGAGCAGGTGGAACACCAGCTGGGAAAGCACTTCCACCTCGGCCTTGGCCTTGCTGGTGATGCGCACGTTGACGGAGCTTCGAATGAGGGTGGAGCCTACCTTGTCGCGGGTTTTGTAGTCCTGCGAGGCACGGTCGCTGATGGCTACGGGCGCGGTAGACTGTGCACCGCGGGACACCACGATGATGGGCTTTTTACCGAAGATCTCGGAATCCTTATTGTACGGCACATCGAAGGCTATGCCCGACGCTTCGAAGTTGCCGGGCACGAAGCGGTAGTGATAGTCTTCGGGAAATTCGGCGAAGGTCTGCTTGAGCATGAGCAGGACCAGCTCGGTAACATGGAGCGGCGAACCGTAGGGGATGAGCGAACTGCCGCGCGGGAGGATGTCTTCCTGTTTCATGGCTTACCAGTCTATGAGCTTGTATTCTTCGCTTCCGGGGGTGATGCGCGACACCTGCGCTATCTGCGCGATGACGGAGCCGCGCATGGCCACGATGTGAGGTTCCACATTGTAGATCTTCGCGCATTCCTTGGTTTCGTCGTAGAAGAACACGGTGCCGTCGAACAGCAGGGGCGCACCGAGGATGATGACGGATTCCTTGGTGCCGTTGGGGTTTTCGGTATTGCCGAAATCGGTGCCCATGCGGTAGCCCGGGCCGAAGTCGACAAGGCTCCAGAACCTGCCCACCTTTTTGTAGCCGTTTACGAAGCCCGTGCCGTGGCAGGCAGGGCAGATAGTGCGCAGGCGTTCGCCGGTGAGCAGGTTGGTGCAGTCGGGGCAGCGCTCGGAAGGTTCTGGTGCGAAGATGTGTATGAGGCGCCCGTTATACATCCGGGCCACGCGCACAAGGTCTAACAGTATCTTGCGCGCGTGGCCGGTGAGGTATTCAGGCGTAGAGAACTTATCGTATTCGTAGCTTTCGCGCGGGCGTTCGGGCCCGTAGAAAAGTTCTTCTGCCATGAGTGTTACTGCCTGTACTGATACGTGTTGATACCCGCGTACGGGGAGAAGCTGCCGCCCCACGCCTTTTCGAGGTTGAGGGACTGCTTGTAGGACGTGATGCCCTGGTCGAAAAGGCCCTTGTAGTACTGTGCAAGCTGGAGGTACTGGGGGTGCTTGTCGTCTATGCCGGCATTGAGGCCCTGCGCGTTGTAGGTGATCTGGTTTCTGAGCTGGCGTTCCGCCTCGCTGTTGGCCAGATGGTGCAGGATGCCGTAGAGCATGATGGTGTCGGACGGGAAGTTTTCTTCCACGTACTGCGTGACAGGGGGGATGATGTTGAAGTCGCCGATGGCCAGCTTTTTAGCCAGAGCAATGAGTTCATCGCACGACTGATAATTCCCTTCGAGAAGGATATTGAGGAGCGGCTTGTCCTTGACGTAGTGGCGTATTTCCTCAGTGCTCAGTGACATGGCTTACTCGGCGGACTTGCGGTTCTTGCGGGGGCGCTGCACGGGTTCTTCGGCAGGGGCAGGTTCTTCAGCGGGCTTTTCTTCTTCCACGACGGGAGCAGGGGCAGGGGCTTCCACAGGG
>JAFWYI010000154.1 GCA_017522745.1 Mailhella sp. | reverse complement strand
CTTCCCGCTGGTGGCCGCGGCCAAGGGCGAACCCGGGGCCGGCGTCCTTCCCGACATCTTCGTCACCTATCCGAAAACGGTGCTCACCATTGGCGCCGACCGCTTCGCCGACTGGAATGAATATCTCCCCCCTGAAAAACGCAAAGACTACGTACCGGCCTTCCTCGAAGAAGGCATGATCGACGGGCGGCAGGTCATGTTCCCTGTGGCCAAGTCTTCGCGCGCACTGTTCGTCAACGCCACCATTTTCGACAGGTTTTCCGCCGAGACCGGTCTGACCTACGACGACCTCATCACCTGGGAAGGCATGTTCAAGGCCGCCGAGGCGTATCACCGCTGGTCGGGCGGCAAGGCTTTTTTCAAGTACGACGAATGGATGCACTACAGCCTGCTCAATACGGCCGCGCTCGGCGGTGAATTCTTTGCGGGCCGTAAGGTGAACTTCGATTCTCCGCACTTCGCCCGCGTGTGGAAACAGCTTGCCCGCGCCGCGCTGAGCGGCCACGTCTGCATGCTCAAATGCTTTTCCACTGCGGCCATGATGGTGGGGGAAACGCTCTGCGGCGTGGAGTCCACGGCGTCGATCCTGTACTTCAAGGACACCATGACCTTCCTCGACAACACGCATCTTCCGCTCCGCCTGCGTGTCCTTCCGGCTCCCAAATTCGCCGAGGCCCGCCCGCTCACCATCCTCGCGGGTTCGAGCCTCTGCATCCTCAAGTCCACCAAGGCCAAGGAATACGCGGCCTCCGTGTTCGCCCAGTGGCTCACCAAAGAAGAGAACAACGTGCCCTTCGTGCTTTCCACGGGCTATCTGCCGGTGAAGAACGAGGCTTTTTCGCGCGTCATCAAGGCGGAACAGCTCGAAGGTCTGCCCGAAAAGACGCAGGAACTGTACAAGGCCGTGAACCGTCTGCATCGGGAGTACGAGTTCTATAAACTGCCGTTTTTCGACGGCTACGGCGAACTGGAAAAGAAGTTCTGCGACGAGCAGATGGCCCTTTTTGAACGCTGGATAGACAAGTGCGGCGGCAAAACTCCCGACGATGCTACGCTCGACGCCATGTTCGACGAGTTCAGGGAGCGCATGGAGCAGTCATGAAGCCCGGCGAGTTTTTCGAGTATCATAAAAAGCTGTACAGCCTTCTGAGGAGTCAGGATACGAACGTCCTGAGTTTTCGGGGGCGACTGCGCTTTTACATACTCCTGCTCTGCATCGTGCTTCTGGGCTGTACGTTTTTCCTGCTCGGCTCGCTGGGCATGCTCCCTTCGGAAAAGAACGATACCGCCGCTCAGCTCGAAGTGCTCCTCGACGACTACGACAGGAGCATCACCCTGCATTTCAACAAGATGGCCGGGCATGGCATACGTCTTTCCCAGCGCCTTTCCGCCGCCATCGAGCAGGAACTGGTCGACAGGAACGCGAAATTTTCCGACCTTTCCGACAATATCGAGCTCATCAAAGCGCTGGAAGAACGCTCGTACGACATCTTAGAACAGACCCTGAGCTTTGCCGGGAGCAGCGGCGTGTTCGTGGTGTTCGACGCCACGGTGAACACCTCTGTCCCGGACGCCCAGCAGTCCAGAGCCGGCATCTATCTCAAGCTCGCCAACATCCACAACTGCGACCCCATCGCCCCCATCCTGCTCTTCGCTCGCGGCATGCATGAGGTGGGTTCCCGCCACGGACACGATTTCCACAACAGGTGGGAACTGGAGTTCTCCGTCAGCCGCCTTGGCATGTTCGATATGATGCGGGCTCGGGCCGTGCCCGATCTCAGCAAGTGCTTTTATTTTTCCCAGCGCATCAATTTTGAAGGGACGTGGGAAAACATGATCATGCTGAGCGTGCCGCTGATGAGCCGCAAAGGCGAGTTCATGGGCGTATGCGGGCTTGAGATGAACTCCCTGTATTTCCGACTGGCCTTCCCGCTGGAATCGGCGACACTGCCGCCTGTGACGGGCCTGCTCACCTGCCGCGAGGGGGATTCCCTTGCGCCCGCCACGGGCCTGAACAGCGGAGCCTACGCCGACAACTTCACGGAGTCCTTCAGCGATTCGCTGAAAACGGCGTGGGGCGGCAGACTGAACCGCTACGTTTCCGCGCAGGGATCCTTCGTGGGGATGGAACGGAAGATCTCGCTTTCTCCGCTCGACGGCGACAATCACTGGGTGACGGCGCTTCTGGTGCCGGAATCGGCCCACAGGCTTTCCGTGCAGCTCAAGTACCTGAAAATGACCGTGTTCAGCGCGGTGTTCCTCGTGCTGTCGTATTTCTTCTGCTACCGCATCAGCCGCCGTTTCATCAATCCCGTGCTCGAGAAGATCGACGCCATCACGACAGGAAAGGCCGAACGTACGGAAATACCTGAGATAGATGACCTTATCGAATACCTCAGCCGCGAAGAAGCCGCGCCCCGCATGCAGGAGACCCAGCCGGACATGACGGGCTACCATACCTTCCTTGCGAACATCGAAACGCTCAGCAAGGCGGAAAAGGCTGTGTTCGATCTGTATGTGGAAGGCTTCTCCGCGCCGGAGATCGCGGAACGGCTCCATGTGACCATCCACACGATCAAGTCGCATAACCGGCGCATCTACGCCAAGCTCAATATCTCTTCCCGTAAGGAACTCCTGCTTTTCATTAACATGATGAAGCCGGAAAACAAAGACTGAGGCAGTCCTGCGTCCGTCCTTTTCCCAGAGGAGACCATGCCACCGTGGAAGACCCCGCAGGACAGCGCGTCATGCCATGCCGATGCGAAACTGAGCCGGTATCTGGGCCAGCTTGCTTGTATAACGGAGGAAATGCCTATGCGTCTGCTGACAGTTCTCCTCATGCTCCTGTGTGTTCTGCTGCCTTCCGAGCTTCCGGCCGGAAGTCCTGCCAGTGCGAAGGATATGCTCCACCTCAGCGTGACGGCCACTGGTGTCCGGCTCCGTGCCGGCGCGGGGATGGAGTTCGCCATCGTGGGCATGGCCAGCCGCAGCGATGCCGCCGCCTGCCGCTTCATTGCCAGCGCCGAACCCCGCATGGACAGCGAAGGCAAACTGTGGTTCAGGCTCATCGGCAGCGTGCAGCAGCAGGAAGATCTTGCCGTCTTCAAACTGGACGAACCCTGCTGGATACGGTGCGACTTCGTGGAGACCCGCGCGCTGGACGAGAAGGAAGCCTCCCGGGCCGACAGCACTTTCTTCCGCATCCTCGATTTCTCGCCGTCCATGCTGGCTGGCTTCCGTCCTGCCGGTCCCATCCCCGCCTTTTCCGTCGAGCAGGCCTGCTTCTTCCCTCAGGACGCGAGCGGGCCTGACGTCAGCCTGCCGGCCGGAGAGGAGTACCTTCTTCTGAACGTGCTCAAGGGCGAGAGGGTGTGCGTGGGGCTGTGGACTGCTCTGGACGACAGGCGCATCCGTTTCGCCGGTTCCGTCCCTCAGGAAGAGCTCCGGAAGGCCGACCTCGGGGCGGACAGGCAGAAGGTCGAAGGCTGGCTGGAGAAGAAAGTCACGCCGTAGGCTGGACGGCGCATCTCAGTGAAAACGTCTTAGGAGGATTTTCATGAAAAGATACCTCATCGGTCTTGCCGTCGGCATCCTGCTGGGCGGCGCATCCCTCGTCAGCCCGGCTTGTGCGGCCACGCTCGCGCCGAAGAACGAGATATCCCGTGCGGAATACTACCTCAGGGAATTCGAGAAGGAAGTTTCCCACCAGCATGGCGGAGCCGCCATGTTCTACCGCAACAAGCGCGACGCCGTGGACAGAGTGAAGCGCCTCGTGCAGGGCTATCCCGACGATCCTGCCGTACAGGCTCTGTTCCAGCGCACGCGCACGGCCCTTTTGAAGAGCAAGGGCGATTACATGGAGATCACGCCCGACATGACGGCGTATCTCCGCAACGAACAGGAGATGCGTGAGCGCTTCGGCCGCCAGAGCAAGGAAGCCTGGCAGAAGAAGCTGGCTTCGCTGGAAGTGCTGACGCCCACCTTCCCTGCGGCCGATCCCATGGAGATCACGCCGTCCGATATCATCGGCAAGCACGTCGTCATCGACGAGGTGGTCTATCCTGCCAATCAGTTCGTTGGTGCCACCGGTGAATACGCCTTCGCGGGCAAACCTTCCACGGGCTTCTATTTCATCCAGCTCAACTCCCGCCGCTGGCTGGCCCCCTACGAGGCCGTGAAGCGCTACCGCCGTCAGGTGGACGCCTCCATCGGCGATACCATCTCCTTCAAGGTACTGGGCAAGATAACGGGTGCGGTCATGGAATCGCCCGACGCCAGCCAGAACAAGAAGGCCCCCTTCTCCTGGGGCTGGGTGGTGCAGCCCGACAGCCTGTATGTGGATGGACGCGTCATGGCCAGCTATGACGAGAAGCACGAGCTGTCCGGCTCCTTCGTGGGCGAAGAGACCGTGAACGAGATCAAGCAGAGCTGGTACACGGTGAAATCCGTCCCGCCGGACGTTTCGCCCGAAGGGCTGATGGAGATATTCCAGTCTGCCATCAAGGAAAAGAACTTCGACCTCTACCGCAGCTGCATCAATCCCGCCCGCTGGGAAACGCCCACCGGCGAATCCCTCGTGCGCTATCATTGGGATCTGCATCAGGCCCGCTTCCAGAAGCAGTACGTCCATGCGGTGTTCGACAAGGCCAAGATCAAGGTCGTGAAGGGGCATGACAACCGCG
>JAFWYI010000153.1 GCA_017522745.1 Mailhella sp. | reverse complement strand
GCTCATGGTGGTAGGCAACAGTCTGCGGGCAGGGCGCAACAACTATTAAAATAAGGATAATATCATGGAATTTCAGCAGATTCGCGGAGCAACAAGTATTGTGACCTTTGGCGGTCCGTTTCCTCATTGATCCGTTCTTTGCTCCAAAGGGCAGTACTCCGGCTGTTCCCTCACCGTACAATGATTTTCCCAACCCGCTGGTCGAACTGCCTCTGCCTGTTGAAGATATTGTGCGTGTCGATGCCATTCTCGTAACGCACATGCATCACTTCGACCATTTCGACGAACACGCCGCCCGGGCGCTCCCTAAGTCGCTCCCCGTTGTCGTGCAGAACGAAAAGGAGGCCGCCGACATGGTTGCGCTTGGCTTCGAGAAAGTAGCGGCGCTTAGCGATGAGGGCACGTCTATTGGTGATGTCACCCTGTATCGCACGGAAGCCCTGCACGGCGCAGGAGAACATTCTGTCCGCCTGTATGAAGCGTTCGGTCTACCCGGTGAGGCCAGCGGATGTGTGTTCAGGAGCGAGGGCGAACCTGTCTTCTATCTGGCGGGTGACACCGTGTGGTTCGAGGGTGTGGCTGAGGCTCTTGACCGCTTCCGCCCTGAGGTGGTGGCGCTGAATGCAGCATGGGCGCAGTTTCCGGATGGAACGCCTATCCTCATGGGGCCGGAGGATATCGAGACCACAGTCAGGCATGCCCCGAAGGCTCGCTTCATTGCCACGCACATGGACGCCGTGAATCATGCACGGCTTGACAGGGCTGGCCTTCGTGCTTTTCTGAGGGAATGTGGCTTTGAAGAGCGTTTTAGTATTCCCGAGGATGGGGAAAGCCTGAAATTCAACACAGAGATCGAGGGGTAAAAAGTTCAAGAAGAGCTTTAACTTTTTCCACTGGAAACGATCTTATGCGCTTGAATGGTAGGGGCGCTTTGGGAAATTATAAAAAAAATCACGAGCCTCCGGTGGAAATGAGGGGCTTTCTGGGACGGATGATCTGTGCATCTTCATATAATCTCAAGGGTTGAGTAAAATTGTTGCATTTCCTTTCATAACTCGGCACTGGTATGGACGTAAGAAGAAAAAAGGGATAGGGTATTTCCAATACTCTATTTCTCGGGAATTTTCCCATCATTCCAAGAACCCGACCTATACGGCCGTATGGTTTCCAAGTATCGAGAGGTGTTCATGAAAATCAGCCAAGTCGTCCTTCCTGTTGCCGGTTGGGGTACCCGTTCTCTTCCCGCCAGCAAGAATATCCCTAAGGAAATGCTTCCTATCTACAACAAGCCCGTCATCCAGTACGTGGTCGAAGAAGCTGTGTGTGCAGGTATCCAGGAAGTCATCTTTGTGACCAACCGCCACAAGAGCGTGGTGGAAGATCACTTTGATCGTAATATTGAGCTTGAAGAACTCCTTGCCGAAGCCGGCAAAATAGAACAGCTCAAGGCCGTGCAGGAAGCCGCCAGCATGGTGGAAGTCATGGCTGTGCGCCAGAAGCAGCAGATGGGCCTCGGCCACGCTGTGGGTTGCGCCCGCTCCATGGTGCCGGACGATTACTTTGCCGTTATGGTGGGCGATGACTTTATGGTAGGCGATGACGCTGGTCTCATCCAGCTCGTGGAAGCCGCCCAGAAGTATAACATGCCCTGCATTGGCGTGATGGAAGTTCCTGCCGATAAGATCGACAAGTACGGTATGGTTGCCGGTGAAGAGATCGAAGACGGCGTGTACAAGATCACCGAGATGGTGGAAAAGCCCGCCATCGGCACCATGGATTCCCGCCTTGCCATCGTTGGTCGTTATGTTCTCCCTCGCGAGATCTTCAGCTACATCGAATACGTGAAGCCCGGTAAGGGCGGCGAGATCCAGCTTACGGACGCCCTTGAAAACTACATGAAGGAAAAGGGCATGCTGGCCGTGAAGATGAAGGGGCGCCGCTTCGATGCTGGTGACTGGGTGGATTACCTCACCGCTGGTGTGTACTTCGGCATGAAGGATGCCAAGCTCGCTCCCGCTCTTCGTGAAGCCCTCAAGGACATCCTTGAAAAGTAATTTCCTGCAAAGATGATACGCAGGCCCTCGGACCCCCGGGGGCCTGTTTTTGCATGGAGCGAATGAAAAATGAACGAAGCCCGGAAAACGAGATGATAGAATACAGTCGCGAAGGCATATTGGCACTGACCCGGGAGCTTGTGCGCATCCCCAGTGTTTCCCATACTTCCGGTGAGAACCGTGCCGCCGATCTTATCCATGAAATGCTCGCGAGCGAAGCGTATTTCCAGAAGAATCCCGATTTTCTGCGAGTTCTTCCAGTGGAAGCGGGTGAGGGTGGCTCTGGGCTTGACCGCCGTGCTGTCCTTGCTTTTGTGGCAGCAGGGGCTGGCAGTGGCGAGGCAGGGAGTGAAGAGGTTCGAGCCGTCTCCGGACTTGCAACGACCAGAACTGTCATCTTCAACGGGCACTTCGACGTGGTGGATACCGATGTCTACGGTGATCTTTCTGAGATCGCCTTCGATGCCGGGGAGTGTACGAAGCGCATGACCGAGCGGGATATCCCGGCGGAGGCTCGCGAGGATCTGGAGTCCGGCAACTGGTTGTTCGGGCGCGGCGTGATGGACATGAAAGCGGGGCTGGCTCTGCACATGGCCTACCTCTGCCACATGGCGCGTCATCCTGAAAAGCTGGGAGTGAACCTCCTTTTTCTGGCCGTGCCCGACGAGGAAGGGAATTCCGCGGGGATGCGCGGTGCGCTTCCGGGTCTCTGTGCCTTCGCACGTGAATACGGTCTGGACTTTGCCGCGGCCATCTCTGGCGAACCGGCGTTCTGGACTTCGCGTTCTGAACAGCCTGATGGGCAGGGCGGCGATCCTTACCGCATTTTTTTCACCGGCACTACCGGCAAGATAATGCCCATGTTTTTCTGCGTGGGGCGCGAGGCGCACGCGGGCTATTCCTTTGATGGGGTGAATGCCGCCGCCTTGGCCGCACAGACCGTATGCCTCATGGATTGCCACCCGGGGCTGATCGACGGCACCGGGGCAGACACGCTTACCCCGCCGGTCTGCCTCAAGATGAAGGATCTGCGGGAGACGTATTCCGTTACTCTGCCAGAGCGAGCGGTCACGTATTTCAATATCCTCACGGTGAGTCGAAGCCCCCGGGAGATACTGGATGTCTGCCGCGATGTGGCAGAAAAGTCACTCGCCGCCACCCTTGAGCGCATCAACGAAGCGGGGCGCCGTTTTCAGCAGCTTTCCGGTCGAACTTCGTCTCCTGTCCCTCAGTGGGAGGCGCGTGTGTTTACGGTGCAGGAACTCATGACCCGGGCAAGGGGCAGGAGCGCCGATGAATTCGCGGTCCAGCTGCGAGGTTTTCTTGCTGGTCTTCCCTCTACTATGGATGAGCGGGAAAAAGGCATCGCCATCGTGGACTGGCTCGTTTCGCTGGTGAACATCAAGGGGCCTGCCATCATCGTTGGCTTCCTGCCGCCATACTATCCCCAGCGCCTGAATCTGCGCACCACGGAGAAGGAACGCCGATTGCGAGCCATCATGGAGGAGATCTGTGGCGAACTTTCCAGTTCCGTGGGCAATGTGAAGCTGGTAGAATGTTTCAGCGGCATCATGGACCTGAGCTTCATGGGTTTTCAGGGGGATGCACAGGATCTGCACTCGCTGGCTGAGAATATGCCCGGCTGGGGAACGCTGTTTTCTCTGCCCATGGATGATCTTCTTTCTCTCGACGTGCCCATAGCCAATATGGGGCCTTCCGGCAAGGATGCCCATAAGGATACGGAACGCCTTGAGCTTGACTATTCGCTGGACGTTGCGCCCCGGATGCTGGAAAAGCTCATAGCACGCCTGAGCGAACACTGAGAGAGCGCCGAGGGGGCGCGACACTTGAACTCTCCCGGCCTCTGGCTTATACTTTGGCAGAATTTTTCCTCTTTGCATCTGCGGACAAGGAGCCTCGCATGTTCACTCTCGATTTCAACGGCAAGCCGTATATCAAAGCCGATAACGCTTCCCCTCTGTTCTTCATCGCCGGCCCCTGCGCCATGGAAAGCCGCGCCCACGCGCTGGAAGTTTCCGCCGCGCTCAAGGAGATCTTTGCCGAGGCGGGTATCCCCTTCCTCTACAAATCCAGCTTCGATAAGGCGAACCGTTCCTCCGGTGCCGGTTTCCGTGGTGTGGGCATGAAGGAAGGTCTCTCCATCCTTGCCGAGGTGCGCGAGAGCCGCGACGTGCCTGTACTCACCGATATCCACACCGCCGAGCAGGCCGCTCCCGTGGCCGAGGTCGTGGATTACCTCCAGACGCCCGCCTTCCTCTGCCGCCAGACCGACCTCATCCTTGCCGCCGCCGCGACCATGAAGCCCGTGAACATCAAGAAGGGGCAGTTCCTCGCTCCGTGGGAGATGGAGAACGTACTCAAGAAGGCCAAGTCCACAGGTAACGAGAAGATATCGCTCTGCGAACGCGGTACCAGCTTCGGCTACGGCAACCTCGTGGTGGATATGCGCGGGCTTGAGATCATGAAGCGCTTCGCCCCTGTGGTGTTCGACGCTACCCACTCTGTGCAGCTCCCCGGCGCTCAGGGCTCCTGCTCCGGTGGTCAGCGTGAATTCGTGCCTACGCTGGCTCGTGCGGCCGCGGCTATCGGTGTGGCCGGCATTTTCATGGAAGTGCATCCCGATCCCGACAAGGCTCCCTGTGACGGCCCCAATATGCTGTCTCTGCGTGACCTGCCCGCCTTCCTCAAGCTCATCAAGTCCTTCGATGCCCTTGCCAAAGGAGGTGCCGAATGAGCATAGTTGCCGTCATCCCTTCGCGTTTCGCGTCCACGCGTCTGCCCGGAAAGCCTCTTGTGGATATCTGCGGCAAGCCTATGGTCCAGCATGTGTACGAACGTGTACGTCAGGTGGAACTCTTCGATGAAGTTCTTGTTGCCACCGATGATCAGCGCATCTTCGATGTGGTGGAATCCTTCGGCGGCAAAGCTGTGATGACCAGCGTGGACTGCCCCTCCGGTACGGACCGCCTCATCGAAGTGGCGGAAGCGCATCCTGCCGATATCTATGTGAACATCCAGGGCGATGAGCCGCTCATCGAACCGGAAGTCGTAGAAAAACTGGCGCGTGTGATGCTGGAGGATGGCGACCTGCAGATGGGCACGCTCTGTTATCCCATCAGCGCGGAACAGGCGCAGAACCCCAATATCGTGAAGGTCGTCCGCACCCATAACGACAATGCCCTGTATTTCAGCCGCAGTCCCATCCCGTTCGCGCGTTCCGGCGGCATCGAGCCTGAATACTTCGGGCATCTCGGCATGTACGCGTACCGCCGTGAGTTCCTCATGGCATTCGGCAAGCTCCCGTATTCCAAGCTGGAGAACACCGAGAAGCTGGAGCAGCTCCGCGTACTCGAAGCCGGCATCACCATCCGCTGCCTCACGGTGCAGGCTATGGCTCCCGGCGTGGATACTCCAGAAGATCTTGAAGAAGTGCGCCGCATCCTCAGCGCAAAAGGCGAATGATATGAAATATGTGGAAGAAGCTCGCAAGGTACTCAGCGAGGAGGCGCGTGCGCTCGACATGCTGGCTGAGAGCCTTGGTGAGACCTTTGAAAAGACTATCGACTGCCTGCTCAACATCCCTGGCCGCATCGCGGTGACGGGTATGGGCAAGAGCGGTCACGTGGCCCGCAAGATGGCCGCCACGCTGGCGTCCACGGGTTCTCCGGCCTACTTCATCCATCCCGCCGAAGCCAGCCACGGTGACCTTGGCATGATGACCCCGCGCGATGCCGTCATCGCCATTTCTAATTCGGGCAATACGGCGGAGCTGAACGATATCATCCTCTACGCTTCGCAGAACGGTCTGCCGCTCATCGGCATCACCAAGAATGCGGACAGCTTCCTCGGCAAGCATTGTGATTATCTCCTGCTCCAG
>JAFWYI010000152.1 GCA_017522745.1 Mailhella sp. | reverse complement strand
GCGGCGGCGCGGAGAGCCGGAAGCCAGAACGAGAGGACGTAAGATAGTGAATGCGTTGGTCATACGGAGAAAGTACAAACTCTTCCGCAAAAAGCAATCCCTGAAGTGCCCATGTTCACACTTGGCGAGCCTTCTTTTATGATATAGGATGAATCGTTCTGCAGGCGGCTGGAAAAGAAGGATGCCCTCCCTGCGAGATGCGGCGGCAGACTCTGCCCCGCGGCTTCAAACACAGGAAAAAACGATGAGTGACGCTTTTGAAAGACTGAAACAGCGTGAACAAGCGCTGATGTGCCGCACCTATTCCCGCTATCCTCTGGGCATCGTGCGCGGCAAGGGTTCGCACCTCTGGGACGTGGACGGCAAGGAATATGTCGACCTTCTCTCCGGTATCGCCGTCATCGGCCTTGGCCACGGCAACGAAGAGATCGCGGAAGTCATGGCCCAGCAGGCACGCAAGCTCGTCCATGTAAGCAATCTTTTCTATCAGGAAGAACAGCTCGACTACGCCGAGAAGCTCCTCGGCACCAGCCACGCTTCCAAGATATTCTTCTGTAATTCCGGCGCGGAAAGCAACGAAGCCGCCATCAAGATAGCCCGCCGCTATCAGCGCGAAGTGAAGGGTCGCGACGCGTGGGAGATCATCACGCTGGACAACTGCTTCCACGGGCGTACGCTCGCCACGCTGGCCGCCACGGGCAAGCATACCGAAGGCTTCGAGCCTGAGACTCCCGGTTTCGGCCGTGTGGCATGGGGCGACCTCGACGCTCTCGAACGTGCCATAAAGCCGACCACCGCCGCCGTGCTTTTCGAGTCCATCCAGGGCGAGGGCGGCGTCTATCCTGTCTCTCAGGAATACGCCGATGGCGTGACGCAGCTCTGCCGCGACAAGGGCATTCTGCTCATGTGCGACGAAGTGCAGGCCGGTATGGGCCGCAGCGGCAAGTGGTGGGGCTTCCAGAATTTCGGCCTCCAGCCCGATGTGTTCACCAGCGCCAAGGCCATGGCCAACGGTCTGCCTCTGGGCGCCATGCATGCCACGGAAGAAGTGGCCCGGGGCTTCGACTACGGCAGCCACGCCACCACCTTCGGTGGCGGTGCCCTTGTGACCGCCGTGGGCCTCAAGGTGCTGGAGATCATGGAACGCGACCGCCTTGTGGAACGCGCGGCCGAAGTGGGCGAACGTGCCCGCGCCCGCTTCCGCGAACTGGGTGAACGCCTGCCCGGCACCATCCGCGAAGTGCGCGGTCTTGGTCTGCTCATCGGTATCGAACTGGCCCTTGATCCGGAAAAATGCCGCAAGGTGTGGAGCACGCTCATGGAACGCGGCTTCATCCTCAATCTCACCTACGGCAAGACGCTCCGCCTCCTGCCCCCGCTCAACATCCCCGAAGCCGACCTCGAAGCCTTTACCGAGACCCTTGAGGACGTGCTTCGCAATATCGCATAACCGAAGGCCCGGACTGCCCGGGATTCCCTATAAGGAGACAGCATGGACTGCATACTCAGGAATGCCTCTGTCTATCGCCCCGGCGGCTTCGAACAGCTCGACCTGCTCATCCGCGGCGGCATCATCGAGCGTATGGCTCCCGCCATCCCTGCCGAAGCCGGCCTTGCCGACCTCGACATGCAGGGCCGCTGCATAGTGCCCGGCCTTGTGGACGTACATGTGCATTTCCGTGAACCCGGATTCCTGCAGAAGGAGAACATCGCCACCGGTTCCGCGGCCGCGGCCCATGGCGGCTACACCACGGTATGCACCATGCCCAACCTGAACCCCACGCCGGACACGCTGGAACATCTCGAAGTGCAGCTCAAGGCCATCCGCGAGACCTCGAAGATCCGCGTGGTGCCCTACGGCACCATCACTATGAAGGAACAGGGCGTCACGCTTTCCGACATGGAGGCGATGGCTCCCTTCGTGGCCGGCTTCTCCGACGACGGACGCGGCGTGCAGCACGATGACATGATGCGTGCCGGCATGACCGAGGCCCGGCGCCTTGGCAAGATCATCGCCGCCCATTGCGAGATCAACGACCTGCTCAAGAGCGGCTACATCCATGACGGCGAATACGCCCGCGCTCACGGTCACCGGGGCATCTGTTCCGAGAGCGAATGGGGGCAGATAGCCCGCGATGTGGAGCTGGCCCGCGAGACCGGCGTGAAGTATCACGTCTGCCACATCTCCACTAAGGAGAGCGTGGACATCATCCGCCGCGCCAAGGCCGAAGGTGTGGACATCACCTGCGAGACCGGTCCGCATTACCTCGTGTACTGCGATGCCGACCTGCAGGAACATGGCCGCTGGAAGATGAATCCCCCGCTCCGCGCCGCCGAAGACCGTGCCGCCCTCATCGAAGGCATACTCGACGGTACCGTGGACATGATAGCCACCGACCACGCTCCCCACGAGGCCGCCACCAAGGAACGCGGCCTTGAGAAAAGCGCTATGGGCGTGGTGGGGCTTGAGACCGCCTTCGCCGTCATGTACACCCACTTCGTCAGGACCGGGCGCATGAGCCTTGAGGATCTCGTCGTCCTCATGTCCGAACGGCCCCGCGCCCGCTTCGGGCTCGGCACTCCGCTGGAAGAAGGTCAGCCCGCCGACCTCGCAGTGTTCGACCTTTCCCGCGAATGGACCGTGGACCCCGCGAACTTCCTCTCGCAGGGCAGATACACGCCCTTCGATGGCGACCGCCTCTTCGGTCAGTGCGTACTCACCCTCGTGGGCGGCGAAGTCGCCTGGCAGGAAGCGAAGTAACGTCATCTGCGTAAGATAACAAAAGACACCGGCAGGGATCTCTCCTTACCGGTGTCTTTTTCATGCCGTTTTCGTTCAGCAGATGAAAAGCTCGATGATGAAGACCAGCACGCAGGCGGCCACGGAAACGCTGAACAGGCTGAACCCCTTCCATGCGAGGGCCACGGCGGCGAGGAAGCCCGCAAAGCCGGACCAGGGGGAGCCGGTGGCGTCGATGATGGCCGGGAAGGTCATCACGGAAAGCGTGACATAGGGCACGTAGTAGAGGAAGGAGCGCAGGGTGACGTTCTTTATCTCGCGGCGGATGAGCGTGAGCGGGAGTACGCGGATGAGGTAGGTCACCAGCGCCATGACGGCGATATAGATGTAAACGTCACGCATGGGGAGCCTCCTCGCGGTTTTCGGGCTCGGCATTTTTCTTCAGCCCGCGATCCACAGGGAAGAGGACGGCGGCCACCGCGGAAATGATGACGGTGAGGATGATGATCTTCATGCCGCCGGAGATGCCGTCGAACAGCGGGATGCGCGCGAAGGCCCAGCTCGCCGCCATGGAAAGCGTGATGAGCAGGGCGAGCAGCCTGTCCTTACGCG
>JAFWYI010000011.1 GCA_017522745.1 Mailhella sp. | reverse complement strand
GTCAAAGCTATTTGCGAAAAACGTGATGATATCGTCATCGCCGCTCCTTTCTGGAAGTCTTTCACGGCAGAGAAGGCCTGTGAAGGTTTGGCTCTTCCCATCCATCCCGGTGCTGCGAAGTACTACAGGGAAAAGGGTTGGCTCAAGTAAGTTGATCCATAGCGTATAAACAAACGATAAGGGGAGTGACATCACTCCCCTTTTTCATGGCTTACCGACAGCCAAAATAACAACAACTCAAGCACCTCGACCAAACGAAACGTGAGATTTCGGCAACTCTCACGTGCAGCCCGTTGAATTCCCGCTTTCCGTTTTCGAAGCCGCCTGGCAGAACGATCAGACCCTCAGCATATCCATCATGGTATGCAGATCTATGGCCCCTTCCCCAGCATGGGGCTTATGCTCAACCTGACTGTCCGTGACTCCCGTACAGCGAGTCTGCCAATGTTCGGCAACACTGACAAAATTCCCCACCCACTGGGAGATATTGGCACCGTGCAGAGACGAGAGAGGCATCATCCCCTGAAGCAGGACTCCGGTATCCTCGCGGGCCGAAAGTGTGAAACCCTGCGTAGCGAGGAACATGGTATTGGCATCCAGCAGGGATGCCATGAGGGCCGCCCGGCCTTCAAAAGGCAGGGGGGCCACCACAGTATAGGCAAGCACCTGCTCGGAAGGCAGAAGACGCAGGACGACTTCAAAATCATCAACGACGAGCAGAGCCATGCCCCCCTGCTCCGGGATTTCAGGCAGTTTGAGGTCGGCGGCCAGGCAGGACAGCAAAGAGCGGAAGGCTTCAGACATGGGATATTCCTTTAGTAAGGCGTGCCGGAACGCAATGCCCGGCTCGGAAGGAGGCAGTGATAAGGTTTAGACGAGCGGGGCAGTAAACTGGATGTCGCCATCCCTAAGTGTGCATTGCGGCACATAAACGGTTCGCTGGCCCACGATCTGATTGTGGCGCATGATATCGACCTGATGGACTTCGGGTTCGGCCGTAAAGTCGATATCCATGGTCAGGCGGCCGTTGAGGAAGAGCGCGCCCTGGCCGCCGTTCTCGGCTTCCATAGATGAGTAGGGCTGGCTGAAGGTCAGTTCCATACGCAGGCCATGCTCCGTGGGGATAAGGTCGAGGTCATGTACGGCATCGACACCGGCAGCGATACCGGCATCGATGAGGTGCATATCCCCAAAGTCGGAAGCGCCGGACAGGTGAGGCAGGAAGGAGAGAGCGCAGTCCATACCGGCCTGCGAGGCCATCATACTGACAAAGGGCAGGTAGCGGCGATGCTCTTCGGGAACGAGGCGCAGGAGATTTTCTATATAGAACTCCTTAGGCATAGTCGCCGGGGTCAGGGTATCTCCCATGCGGCGTATGTTGCCGCGCACGGTGTCTTTGATAAAGCTGTCGTGTATACCCTGCGCATCCACATAGCCCTGCTGTACGGGCTGGAGGAAGCCACCGATAAGGTTCTCGTCCTTAAATCTCTGCATACCCACATTGATATCATAGGTATCGGGCATGATGCCGAAGAATTCATTCTTCAGGCGCTCAAGGGCGGCCTGCTGTTGCGGCCCCTGCGGCATGTTGGCACGCACATTGGACATGGCGTCCAGCAAGGCCTCCTGAGAACGCTTGGGCATTGCCGAGAAGCGCGGGTCACGCTGGATATTGGCTATCGCGTCGCCCGTGGCGGCCTGCATATGGAAGGCCGTGAGCTTGTTCTGCCCGTCGGGCTGTATGGTGAAGGTGTAGTCGGCGTCGAGCTGGGAGTCTGCAGGTGTATAGATGCGCAGGGTCACGGAGCCGTCCTCGTTGCGGCGGGCGTCCATGTGATGCGCGGCGTGTTCGCTGTTGAACGCGCCTGTGGCCGGGGAAAGCGTGCGCGTGTACATGGTGCCAGCCTGCGTCATGCCCATAGCCAGAACGCTGGCCTGCACTTCATTGCCGTTGCAGAGTTCGCGGCAATGCCGGATGAGTCTGGCGGAAATGGGGTTGGGCTTGCCATCGCGGAAGTCGGCCTGTTCCGCCTCGGTGAGCCCTGCCATATCGTGAACGTCCACGCTCTGCACGGGCTGGCCCGGAACGCCGAAGCTGATGACAGGCGAGAAGCCCTGGATGCCGTCGTGCGAGCCGCGGCGGTGCAGGTCCTTGGCGAGCTGGTCTTCAATGGTCTCGCGGCGAGGGGGAGCCATTTCATCGAGCTGGGCGAACAGGTCGGCAAGGCCATCTTCAAGTGCGTGTGCGGCCATAGCAGGCTGGGGCTCGTTGGCGGCGGCGTTGGCATCCATGGCGGGCAGGCGGCTCAGGGCGTAGAACGTGGGTTCGGCAATGAAGTCGTCCATCGTAAGGCTGGTGGGGCCCATGACAGCCTGGGAGCACTTTTCCGTGCTGAGGCCGTAGGCATGGAACATCATGCCGTTGAAGCCAGCCATAGGGTCGTTGGGCTTCAGGGCGCCGAAGCCGTTCTCAAGCTTGATCATCATGGCAGTGTAGAAGCTGCGGTCGTCCTTGCCAGCCTGTGCGGCGGGCAGGCTTTCGCCGAAGCAGCCCTTCCAGAGCGTTTCGCGGCTGAGCGGGCCTTCGGGCTGCATCTGGCGCGTTTCGGGCAGTTTTTCCATAACGCGCACGCTCAAGGCAATGCCGCCGCCGTTACTGCTGGATTCACTGAACAGGGCCATGTCCACGCGGTTGGCATTGGTGGTGAGGTGCATGGCATCGCGCACGCCGGCATCGGGGTGGTCACACTTGCCCATGGCAAAAAGCAGGGCCTTCTGGCCGGGAAGCTCGCCGCGCTCGGCGGCAAGGCATATCTGGCCCGGGGTGAGCGGGGCCTGACCGGGGGCGGCCACGCGGGCCTGCGCGGCGGAAAGCTGGACGAGCTGGCGCATCTGGGCGGTCTGATCGGCATTCAGGCCATACTGGGCGCTCAGACGGTCGGCATACGAGTTCTGAGCAGCGGCAATAGCCGTGGAGACACCGATCTCCTTGAGATCCTGGAAGCTGAGGAGCTTGCCGCTGGCCGCGGCGCTATCAGCCAGAGAGACCAATACTCTGGCCTTCAGCGCGACCTGCCCGGCGTCATCCAGACCAAGTTCGGCAAAGAGGGGCGCGAGGGCGGCGTCGATATTTCTGGTATCGCCGTTGGCGCGGTTGCCTTCGATAAAAGTACGGGCTGTGGCGGCATTGGCCATCTGCAGGGCCTGCCGATACTCCTGAGCCTCGACCAGCACGGTCTGTACCGTGCGGGCACTGAGAGGCTTG
>JAFWYI010000151.1 GCA_017522745.1 Mailhella sp. | reverse complement strand
GGCAGCCACGCTTTCCCCATAGATCCTGCGGATAGTGCCTTCGGCGGCTTTTGCTGGATCGGTAGCTCCCATCAAAGTGCGATACACACTCACCGCATCCTCCCCTTCAAGGACAGCGCATACCACCGGACCAGATGTCATATAGGCCACGAGTTCCGAAAAAAAAGGACGCTCACGATGCATCTCATAAAAAGCAGCAGCCTGTCTTTCGGTGAGATGCAGCAGCTTCACCGCCGCGAGACGCAGACCGGCTCCCTGTATCATGGTAAGTATGGTCCCTTCCTGCCCGCGCGCCACGGCTTCGGGCTTGATGATGGCAAGTGTCCGCTGGATCATGGAGCCTCCTCTTCTATAGAACGCTGATAAAAAATGCGGACCGGCAGTCCCTCCATAGCAGGAACGCGGTCCGCACCATGTATACCGATAACTGGCGTCCCGGTCTGCTCTACTTCTGGAGTTCCTTGAGTACGGGAAGCGTCTTGACGAACTGCAAGGCCATGCGGAGCTGATTATCGCGGGCCATCATATCCTTCACGTCGTCCTCCTCGCCCTGAGACTTGGCATCCTTGCCCTTGGGAGCCGGCTTCGCAACAGACTTGCTTTCGCCTTTGGCGTCATCCTTCTTGGAGTCCTCCACCTTCTTGGCTTTCTGCTTCTCAAGATGGCGACGCAGATCCTTCTCACGCAGAGAGAAACCGGGCGTCTTTTCTTCGCGAGGAGCTTCCCATGCGATCTCGAAATCAGGGGCGATGCCTTCTGCCTGGATGGACTTGCCAGAGGGGGTGTAGTAACGAGCCACGGTGATCTTCAGACCGGTACCGTCGGAAAGCGGGATGAGATTCTGTACAGAGCCCTTGCCGAAGGTACGTTCACCAAGGATAAGCGCCCGCTTCTGATCGCGCAGCGCACCAGCCACGATCTCCGAAGCGGATGCGGAACCAGCGTTCACCAGCACCACCATAGGAGCATCCACATCTTCTGCCTGAGGACGCGCCTTGAAACTGCGGTCGGAATTGGCATCACGACCGCGCATGGACACGATGACGCCCTCCTTGAGGAACTTGTCCGCCACTTCCACGCTCTGATCCAGCAGACCGCCAGGATTGTTGCGAAGGTCGAGAACGATGCCCTTCATCTCGCCTTTGGCGCGCGCTTTGACCAGCTCTTCTCCCAGATCCTTGGCGGTGTGACCGCTGAAACGGGTGAGGCGTATCCACCAGTAGCCCGGCTCAAGCTCACGAGATTTCACGCTCACGAGCGGAATGGCATCACGAGTGATGGTCAGCGTTTCAGGCTGGGAGCTGTTCTTATGCAGGACCTGAAGCTCCACATCCGTACCGCGCTTGCCGCGCATCTTGGAGACTACCTCCGTGAGCGACATATCCATGGTATATTCGCCGTCCACAGCGATGATGGTATCCCCGGCACGCAGACCGGCACGATGACCGGGAGTATCTTCGATGGGGCTCACCACCATGACCTGACCGTTCTCCATGGTGATTTCCACGCCCACGCCGAAGAATTCACCACTGGTGTTTTCCTGCATCTCCTGAAATTCCTTTTCGGTCATCAGGGTCGAATGGGGGTCGAGATTCTGGAGCATGCCCTTCAGGGCTCCTTCCAGCAGGTCCTTCTGGGACACTTCGTTCACATAATACTGCTCCACCATATCAAGGATCTGGCTGAAACGGCGCAGGGAATCGTAATCGGTCTCGGCGCTGACAGCCTTCATCACGCCGCCTCCGGCAAGGAAGGTGACGAGCGCAAGTGCGGCCGTCGTCAGAACACGTATCTTTTGCATGCAAGCCTCCAAGATCAGGATAGAACTTCTGCACGATAGGACCGATTCCCTGAAAACGCAACGTATTTCCGCATCTCTCAGATGAGGAAAGATTTTTCAAGCTCCAGCAGATATTTCTTCAGTTCCAGACCACAGGCAAAACCGCCGAGCCCGCCCGCCCCGACGACACGATGGCATGGGATCACGAAAAGCACAGGGTTGCGCCCGCAGGCCATACCCACAGCCCGAAACGCACGCGGGGAACCTATCTCGCGGGCAATGTAGCCATAGCTTTTCACGGCTCCATAGTCGATACCTCGAAGCGCCTCCCATACTTTCTGCTGGAACGCCGTGCCTTTTGCGACGACAGGAAGATCGAAACGCTGAAGCCTGCCGGAAAAATACGCATCGAGCTGGAGGCAGGCCTCCCGCAGCAGCGGAGTATCCCCGATCGCACACGCCGGGAGCTCCTCGCCCGGACCAAGACAGCGAATACGGAACAGCGCTTCTCCTTCTTCTTCCAGAAGGATACGCCACCGGGAAACATGATAAACGATAGAAGACATCGAACGACTCGAAGCATTATATATTAATTAAGGTAAGAAATCGTAACGCACGGCCGCTTCTCCGACAAGCCCGGACGAAGCCCCGCTATCTGCCCCAATAGCAAACATTTTATTTGACGCGCGGCACAGAGCAACGTACCTCAAAGAAGAGGGAGGAACCATGAGTACGAACATCGAACTGCCCGGCTGGCTGGAAGCCTGCCGCCCCGGCGACGACCTTTATGCCGATGCCTACGAAGGCTCTCCGGCAGAACTGCGCGCCCTGCTCAAGACCGCCATAGCCTTTGCGTTCCACCGCTGGCCCGGCATGGAAGGTGAACAGCTTCGGGAGTACCGCTCCTCACGTTCCGGCTTCCGCCATGTGGAAAAATGTGAGCCCGCGGCATGGGCTCTTGTCGTGCTGGGCTCCGGCTTCGCTTCTCCCGCACGCCTGCTTGCCGCGCTTGTACCTGCCATCATCGCCGGTGTCGGTCGTATCGTCATCGTTTCCGAAGCTCCCTTCGCTCAGGCCATCTGTACCGCCATGGAGCTGGCTGGACTGGAAGAATCCTTCGTTCTGGACAGTGAACAGATACACCGCCTCTGGTCCGAACTTCGCGCCCTCTCGCCAGAAGGACGCCTCCTCACTTTCCCGGACTCCGAAGGCTCCCTCTCCTCCGCTCAGAAAGCCCTGCTCCACGAAGCCGCCACGCTGGGCATGCCCCGCCTGCGCGATTTCCCTGCACCGACCGTCCTTTCCCAGCATGGAAGCGGCTCGGAAACGGAGGCCCGCCTGCGCTGGCTGCATCCGGACGCCAGGATAGTCCACAGCTCCTCCGATGACATCAGGGTAGCGTTCCTTTCCGACGAACACAGCGATCCCCTGTCCACCTCCCCCGGTATCTTCTGTTGCGGCCCGGGCATGGAAGCCTGCTGGCCCGGCCCCTCCCCCGAATTTTATCTTACGTGTTCCTGTTCCGCCTTCCTTCTTCAGGAGACCAATCCATGAGCCACGATATGAAACAGCTTCGCAATCTGGGCATCATCGCCCACATCGACGCGGGCAAGACCACGCTCAGCGAGCGCATCCTCTTCTACACCAGCAAGATCCATCGCATGGGTGAAGTACACGACGGCACCGCCACCATGGACTTCATGCCCGAAGAACAGGAACGCGGCATCACTATCGCCGCGGCGGCCTCCACCTGCCACTGGAAGGACTGCCGCACTGATCATTTCCAGAATTGAAAAGAATCAGCGTCATGTTTGTGATGCAGAGCTTCTGATGTTGTCCAAAGCGCTTGGTGTTTCCATGGATTGGTTATGTGGAAATGAACCGGAATTATAATGTTTTTCTCGCGCCCTACCGTTAAAGCGTCGCTTCCAATATAACCGGAGGTGCAGGCAGTGCCATCCGGCACAGCAGTTGCCAACGATAGCGCGGGAGGGGGATCAAAGGGGGAGGGTGCATGTCTTTGCGGGAGCAAAGTCTAAACGCCTCCCCCTTTGTGCCCTCTTTCTCCCCATTCTTTCTGGGCAAGCAGAAAGAATGGGCCCCCGGAGGGATTGGGAACTTCTTCTCGGAGGATGACGACCAAGGCGGCCCTGTCGGGCCGCCTCTGCGGAGTTGTTTGATGCGGTTTACAAGAACCTATAGAAT
>JAFWYI010000150.1 GCA_017522745.1 Mailhella sp. | reverse complement strand
GGCCTCACATGTACCTTTCCGGCGACAAGGTGGATAAGCTCCTTGGCGACCGCTATGTGTTCCAGAACGCCAAGGTCACGGCCTGCGATGGCGACCGCCCGGCGTGGTCGCTGGCGGCCAATGAGGTCGAAGTCGAGATCGACGGTTATGCCAAGCTCAAGCACAGCACGCTGAACATCCTCGATATCCCGATCATGGATGCTCCGTACATGATCCTACCTGCCAAGACCACCCGGCAGTCCGGTCTCCTTCTGCCGGATGCGGGCTACAGCAGCCTGAACGGCTTCTTCTACACTCAGCCGTATTATCACGTCATTGATGAGAGTCGCGACCTCACGTTCTATGGCACGTATATGAGCAAGGTCGGCATCATGCCGAGTCTGGAATATCGGGCTCATACGCGTGATAAGGACAAGACCTGGCTGGCCCTCGATCTTCTGTACGATAAGCATGTCATCCGTGAGGAGTATGGTGACAGGGTCAATCCTACGGATGGTCATATCAATACCAACGAGGAACGCTTCTGGTTGCGCGGCATGGGCGAAGGCTTCATGGGCGATTCTCCGTGGCGTTACCGCTATAATCTGGATTATGTCTCGGATCAGAACTTCCTGAGCCAGTTCCGCAACATGAAGACCGGCTTCAACCGTTCTCGTGATGCGATGTATAACATGTTCGGTCGCGATATCGCCGAAGTGGATAAGCCGCGTGTGAGCGAAGGCTTCCTGTACCGCGACTGGGATCGTTTCATGGTCAGCCTCGGCTTCCGCTATGAACAGCTCGCAGAACTTGGGCATGGCAATATGTCGCATAGCGATGACACCACGGTGCAGAGCATTCCCCTGAACGCCTATCTGTTCAAGGGGCGCATCGTGGAAGGACTGCCCATCGAATTGCAGGGCCAGGTTTCCGCGACCTATGCCTACCGCAACAAGGGCGTTCGCGGCCTGCGTACCGAGATCCATCCTGAGATCACCGTGCCCATGGACCTTCCCGGCTTCTCCATGCTGCTGAACGGCGGCTTCCGTCAGACGTACTACAACAGCAATCATGAGGTGCTGGGTTCGGATAAATCCACCCGTGGCAGTGGCACCAAGGACCGCTTTATCCCTGAAGCCAGCGCAACGGCATTCATGCAGCTTTCCCGTATCTGGGACATGAAGGATCGCATGCTGGAGGCTTCTGCCGAGACTGTGGGGCAGAGCCGTATGGTGGGGCTGAAGCACCGTATCCAGCCTCGCATCATGTATGGCTGGATCCCTGAGAAGGATCAGGCGAGCAATCCCATTTTTGACGAGTTCGACCGTATCAAACCTTCTCAGCAGATACGCGCCTCCATCACCAACGTGTTCACGGTCAAGAACTCCACGGTGAAGAAAGACGGCGCGGGCTATAGCCGCTATGATACGTATCGTGATCCCGTGCGCTGGGAGATCGGTACCGGTTACGACCTTGATGAGGCTTCCCGTAATCTTTACCGTGACAAGTATGCCCGCAAGCCGGTCATGGACGCCTACTCCTATCTGGAATTTTCTCCTCTGGACTGGCTTACCTTGTCCAATCGTATGTACATTTCCATGTATGGAGACGGTGTGACCCGCAGCGATACCGCGCTCACGCTCCATCATCCGCAGTGGGGCTCCTGGAGTATCGGCTACAATACCCGCGATCCCTACTACAATTACCGTGAGGAAATGAAGCGCGATAATTTCCACGATATCGAGTTCAACAAGCCTCTTCGTCTGCTTGCCAATACTTTCGCCCTCAATGTGGGCAAGAACGTCAAGCTGTTCTACCGCACGCAGGATGACGTGACTACCGGCGATAACTACGAACGTGAATTCGTTGCGGGCTACTATCATCAGTGTTTCCATCTGCTTGGCGCTGTTGAACGCACTGGTCGTGAAACTTCGTATCGCGTTATCCTTGAACTGCCCGGTCTGAACTTCTGAGGCTGATATGGTGGTACAGCTGGCCTGTGGCGCCCTCCATGGGGTGGACGCCTATCGCGTGGATCTTGAGGTGGACTACAGCCGCCAGGGGATGCCGTCGTTCGTGATGGTCGGTCTGGCCGAAGGTGCCGTGCGCGAAGCGCGGGAGCGCGTGTTCAAGGCTCTGCAGAATTCCGGATTCAAACTGCCCCCGGCGCGTATCACCGTCAATCTTGCCCCTGCAGACAGGCGCAAGGAAGGTTCTGCCTACGATCTGCCCCTTGCTCTCGGGCTTCTGGCCGCGGCTGGTGTGATGCCTGCCGAGGTCCTCGAAGGCTGGTTCTCTGCGGCAGAACTTTCGCTGGACGGCAGGCTCAAACCTGTTCCCGGCGTACTTCCTCTTGCTCTTCTGGCCCGCAACGAAAAGGCGCGCGGCCTGCTTGTAGCTCCTGACAATGCCGGCGAAGCCGCTGTCGTAGAAGGGCTTCCTGTGTTTTCGGCGCATACTCTGGGCGAGGCCGTAGCGTTTCTCATGGGGCATGCCGAGCTTAAGGCCGCCGTGCCGCCTTCTCCTGAAAACGCTGAGGAATTTCTGTTCGACTTCGCCGATGTGAAGGGGCAGGAGCGTGCCAAGCGCGCTATGGAGATAGCCGCAGCCGGGGCGCATAATATCCTTCTCATCGGTCCTCCCGGCAGCGGTAAGACCATGCTTGCCCGGCGCATGCCCGGCATACTCCCTCCGCTCGATTTTGAAGAGGCTCTGGAAGTCACCAAGATATACAGTGTGGCGCGTCTTCTCTCCGGGCATGGGCTTATGACGCGGCGTCCGTTCCGCACTCCGCATCACAGCGACTCCAGCGTATCCGTCATCGGTGGCGGCGTTCCTCCGCATCCGGGGGAGGTGAGCCTCGCTCATCACGGTGTCCTATTCCTTGATGAACTGCCGGAATTTCAGAGGCAGGCCCTTGAAGTCCTGCGTCAGCCGCTGGAGCAGGGCACGGTGTCCATTTCGCGGGCGACCTATTCCATCACCTATCCGGCGGATTTCATGCTGGTCGCCGCCATGAATCCCTGCCCATGCGGGTACAGTACCGATCCCCGCCATACCTGCACCTGTTCTGCACAGGCGGTGGCCCGGTATCGTTCGCGCCTTTCCGGCCCGCTGCTCGACCGTATCGACCTGCATGTGGAAGTTCCGGCCGTCTCGTATGAGGATCTCCGGGCCGCGCGCTCCGGGCCTTCATCGGCTGAGATCCGCGAACGGGTACAACGCGCGAGAGAGGTACAGAGCGCACGTTACCGTGGGACCGGATGCCGTACCAATGCTTCCCTTTCCGGGGTCCTGCTGGAAGAGCATTGTCGCCTCGGTCGGGAAGAACACGAGTTCCTCGGGAACGCCGTGGAGTCGCTGGCGCTGTCGGCCAGAGCCTATACCCGCATACTTCGCGTGGCTCGTACCATTGCCGACCTTGAAGGCTCTGCCTCCATCACGCTTCCGCATGTCGCCGAGGCGCTCAGCTGCCGTATGCTGGACAGGGAGCAGGCATGAAGCCATCGCACTGTTCGTATTTCGCGCTCATGGCGCTGGCTTCGTGTTCGCTTTTTTTTGGTACAGCCAACCTTTTCGTCCATATTCCGTATGCCGTGCTCGTATACCCAGCCGTTCTCTATATCCTGGGAACATGCGGCAGTACTCCGTTTCGTCTGGGTTGGGGAGCGGGTATCCCCGGTGCGGCCGCGTCCCTGTACTGGATAGCCGTTGCTGCACATAAATACGGCGCTTTTCCGTGGGCGCTGGCGGCGCCCTGTTCCATCCTGCTGGGGATGTATGTAGCCCTGTGGGGCGGGGCGTTCTCGTGGCTGATGTTCCGCCTGCGTGAGCTTACGCCGTGCCGCCGTGCCCTGTCTGCCGGTCTTGTCTGGATGCTGTTGGAGTGGGGGCGCGGCTGGTTCGTTACCGGTTTCCCCTGGCTCACGCTTTCGTCCGGTCTTGCGGCATGGCCGCTTCTGCTCCAGCCACTGAGCCTGATGGGAACGTATGCCTATTCCGGACTTCTGACGGCGGTGGCCTGTCTTCTCGTGGAAGGCATCTGCGCGTGGAGCCGTGATCGTTCGCGGGAGTTTTTCCAAGAAGGGTTCCGATGCGCGATGCTGGCATTGCTCCTTCTCGGAGGATGTCTGCTGTTCGGCGCATGGCGGATCTCCAGTTTTCCTGCTCGTGTTGCGGAAGAGGGCGTGCCTGTGACCATGACCATGGTGCAGGGCAATATCCGGCAGGACATGAAATGGTCGCAGGAGAACCAGCGCCTCACGCTCGAGAAATATATCCGCCTCAGTGTGGATGCTGTACGCAGAAGCGTGGAGCAGTCCGCTGCTATGTCGCAGGAGGCGGGAGGGGCGGGAGCCATACTGCCAGTAAGTCCTGTTCCTGACGCGAAGGCTGCAGCGGCCGAGATGGGGCTGTCCATCGGAGAGCCGCGGAGTTCATCGCAAAACGCTGTCCTTCCCGATATGCTGCTCTGGCCGGAAACGGCCATGCCGTTCGCTTATCCGGCCAGCCGCAACAGTGAGCCTCTTCGAGCTTTCGTGCGGGATCTGGGCATCCCGCTGGTGTTCGGGGCCCCCGGTGTGGAATATCGCCCCGGTGGTCGGGTCTTGTTCAACAGGGCGTTCCTGCTTACGGAAAACGGCGATGCCGGAAAGTATGCCAAGGAACATCTCGTGCCCTTTGGCGAATACCTGCCGCCAGTGTTGGACTGGAAGATCTTCGAGCCGCTGCTTCAGGGGCTTGGAGGCTTCACTGCGGGAGGGGATGAAGCCCTTTTTCTGCTGGAACCTCAGGGGAGGCCCGCCGTTCCGCTGGGCATGCTCATCTGCTATGAGGCGATCTTTCCTGAACTGGCCCGCCAGCGTGTAGCCGACGGTGCGCAGATGTTGCTGAATGTCAGTAACGACGCGTGGTACGATTTCACCTCGGCTCCCATGCAGCATCTGCATCTTTCTCTCATGCGGGCCGTGGAGCAGGGGCGCTGGGTCGCCCGGTCCACGAACAGCGGGATCACTGCCTTCCTCGATCCGCTGGGCGGCATCCACGCCATGGGAAAGGAAGAAGACAGCTGGGCCTTGTTTCAGGATGGCGTCCATACAGGCATAATGCTTGCTTTGCAGGGCCATACGCCGTATTTCTATCTGCACCCGTGGCTTCCGGCTCTTGCAGTCATCCTGCTTGCCGCGCTATGCTTGCCGCTGTGCCGTCGTTTCAGGCGCTTTACATACGATTACAACGAAAAGAAAGGATAGTACCATGATACAGCTGGCCGAACTCCGTTCGCGCTGCAATGCCCTGACCGAGCAGTTCAACTCTCTCTGGGGCCGCCTTGACCTGCCTTCCCGCGAAGCTCGCCTTGAAGAAATAGAGAAGATCATTTCCAGTCCTGACGCATGGAACGATCAGGAAAAGCTCACCCCCGTGCTGAAGGAAAAGAGCCGTGTGGAAGCTGAAGTCGCCCGCTACCGTGAACTGCGTACCGCCTATGAGGAAACGCAGGAGTGGCTGGGCTTCGTGTCTGAAGGCGAAGATGATGCCCTTGAAACGCTGAACGAACAGGCCGATCTGCTGGAAAAGCTCCTCACGCAGACCGAGATGACCGTCCTCCTCAGCGGCGAGGCCGACCACATGGACGTGCTTATGGATATCCATCCCGGCGCAGGTGGTACCGAGGCTCAGGACTGGGCGGAAATGCTGGAACGCATGTATCTGCGCTGGGCTGAATCTCAGGGCTTCAAGTCGGAGATCGTCGACTTGCTTCCCGGCGATGAAGCCGGCATCAAGTCCGTGACCATCCGTATCCAGGGCGATAACGCCTACGGTCTCCTGCGCGGCGAGAAGGGCGTGCATCGTCTCATTCGTATCTCTCCCTTTGACGCTTCCGGCCGTCGTCAGACTTCCTTTGTTTCTGTGGACCTTATCCCCGACGCCGGCGAGATCCAGGGCATCGAGATCAAGGAAGCGGATCTGCGTATCGACGTGTACCGTGCCTCCGGCGCTGGCGGCCAGCACGTGAACAAGACGGAATCCGCCGTGCGTATCACGCATATCCCCACGGGCATCGTGGCTCAGTGCCAGAACCAGCGTTCTCAGCAGAGCAACCGCGACAGCGCCATGCGTGTGCTGAAGGCCCGTCTTTATGCCTATGAGCAGAGCAAGCGCGACGCGGCTCGTCAGGCCGATTATGCGGGGAAGGACGCCATCGCTTTCGGCAGCCAGATCCGCACGTATACGCTTCAGCCGTATCGCCTGGTGAAAGATCATCGCACCGGCTGTGAAGCGGGTGACGTGGATGCCGTACTCGATGGCCGCATAGACGCCTTCCTGCGGGATCACCTGCTTTACAGGCACGAGCAGGCACAGAAATAGCGGCTCAGCGCCTTGCAACATAACGCGAATAGCGTTATACAGGCTTATCCGAGAACAAAACGTACAGGGCGATCCTGTTCAAATATCGTCTTTCCTGCCTGCGTTTCGGCGAGGCAAAACCGTATGACGGAGAAGTCATGAACAAGAGTGAACTGATCAAAAATCTTGCCGAACAGTCCAACATTTCTCTGGATGACGCTACGCTCGTGGTGAACACCTTTGTGGACTGCATGAAGAACGCCCTTCTTGAAGGTGACCGCGTGGAGATCCGCGGCTTCGGTAGCTTCAAGGTGAAGGAATACGGCTCTTACGCGGGTCGTAACCCTCGTACCGGCGATCGTGTGGAAGTGAGCCCCAAGCGCCTTCCTTTCTTCCGTGCTGGTAAGGAACTGAAGGAATATATCAACGACTGATAGTTGTTTTATACAATGTCAAAGAAGCAGGCTTCACCGCCTGCTTTTTTTATGCTCAGTGCCTGTTTTGCTTGAGCTTGGAGCCGTTGTCGCGTAGATTCAGCGCAACAGAGGAAGTAGTTATGTCTCTTATGCGATTCGTTTCTTGGAACGTGAACGGCTTTCGTGCCGTGAGTAAGAAAGAAGACTGGAACTGGTTCGCCCGTACTCAGGCTGATGTTGTAGGGCTTCAGGAGACCAAGGCTTCGCCGGAACAGATCCCCCTTGAGCAGCGCGAGCCGGAAGGCTGGCATTCCTGGTGGTCGGCTTCTGTGGTGAAGAAGGGATATTCCGGAACGGCGGTGTTCAGCCGTCGTGAACCTATCCATGTGGAACATGAATTGCCGGACCCGGATTATCATGGGGAAGGGCGTGTAGTGCATCTGGAATTCCCGGAACTGCACTTCTTCAACATCTATTTCCCTAATGGCGGAGAAGAACTCTCCAAGGGCGTGTTCAAGCGCGTGCCGTACAAGATGGGCTTTTTCGATGCCTTTCTGGAGTATGCGGAAGAGCTTCGGGCGGAAAAACCCATCGTGGTCTGCGGCGACTTCAATATCTCCCACAGGGAGATAGACCTTGCCCGGCCCAAGGAGAACGTGCAGAATACTGGCTTTCTGCCGGAGGAACGTGCGTGGATGGATCGCTTCGTAGCGGCCGGATACGTGGATACGTTTCGCCATGTGCATGGCGATGTGCCCGGCGCCTACAGCTGGTGGTCGTACAAGACCCGGGCCCGTGAAAGGAATATCGGCTGGCGGCTCGATTATTTCTTCGTTTCTTCTGAACTCAGGAACAATATCCGCGATGCGTGGATAGAGAACGACGTATACGGTTCTGACCATTGCCCTGTGGGGCTTGCGCTGGAACTGTGATCCGCCGGGAGGATACGAGATGTCAGTTTCCTGTTCTTCAACGAAGGTACAAAAAAAGCCCCGGTGCAATACCGGGGCAGGAAATATGGGGCGAATGACCGGGGTTGAACCGACGACCCCCTGGGCCACAACCAGGTGCTCTGCCAACTGAGCTACATTCGCCACGCAGGAGAAGTAATTAGTCTATTACGGTGGAATGGTCAAGCATTTTTTTTGCATCATTCTGCCGAAACTCCGTGAATTTTGCTGAATGAGCAGATTCCGGGCATAAGAATCATTGGAGGATGAAGTGGATAGCTTTCTTATAGAAGGTGGGGTGCCCCTCAAAGGGACTATTGCCGTGAGCGGTTCCAAGAATGCGGCCCTGCCTATCATCATGGCCGCCATCGCTGTTGACGATGATGTGACCTTCACGAACGTGCCCGACCTGCGCGATATCAAAACCACCATCAAACTGCTCAATATCCTTGGCCGCGAGGCGGCACTCTCCGGCGATACGGTGCTTGTCAGGAATGGCGAGCTCGGCATCGAGGCACCCTACGACCTTGTGAAGACCATGCGTGCTTCTGTGCTGTGTCTTGGCCCGCTCCTGGCCCGCAAGGGCGAAGCCAAGGTGTCTCTGCCCGGCGGCTGTGCCATTGGCGCACGTCCTGTGGATCAGCATCTTTCCGCGTTGGAAAAGATGGGAGCAAAGTTTGAACTCGACCATGGCTATATCCATGGCGTATGCCCCGAAGGGCTCAAAGGCGCACATATCCGCTTCGATTTCCCCACTGTGGGAGGAACGGAAAACATACTCATGGCGGCCTGTCTCGCGCAGGGCGAGACCATCCTTGAGAACGTGGCTCGTGAACCGGAGATCGTCGATCTTGCGAACTTCCTCAACGCCTGTGGGGCTCGAATCGAAGGTCAGGGCACGACGGTCATCCGCGTTCAGGGCGTGGAGCGCCTGCATGGCTGTTCCTACGCTATCATGGCGGACCGCATCGAAGCGGGGACCTTCCTCGTGGCGGCTGGTGTCACCGGCGGTGAACTTCTGCTGAAGAACTGCCCCATCGACGATATGTCTGCCGTGGTGGACAAACTGCGTTCGGCAGGTATGGTCATCGAGGAAACGCCCGAGGGCGTGCTTGCGCGCTGCGGCGAACAGGGGCTCAGAGGCGTGGACGTGAATACTCGTCCGCACCCTGGCTTTCCCACGGATATGCAGGCGCAGTTCATGGTGCTGATGTGCTGTGCCGAAGGCAGCAGTCTCATGCAGGAGAATATTTTTGAGAATCGCTTCATGCATGTACAGGAACTCGTCCGCATGGGGGCCGATATCCATGTGAGTGGTTCGTCGGCCATGATACGCGGGGGGCGCAAGCTCACAGGTGCGCCTGTCATGTCGTCGGATCTGCGGGCTGGTGCGGCTCTGGTGCTGGCAGGCCTTGCCGCGGAAGGCGAAACGAAGGTCCAGCGCATCTATCATGTGGACAGAGGGTATGAGCGGCTGGCAGAAAAACTTTCTGCTGTGGGCGCGAAGATCCGCCGCGTGAAGGAAGAAGATTAAACGTTGCGTCGGTATGGCTTATGCTGTGCCGACGTAGTTTTTTAACATATGAGGGCTCTGGATCTCCCACCGTTGCTGTTCAGGCAGTATGTCGTCCTTGCGCTTGTCGCAGGGGCCTGTGCCGCTCGTGCGCCATGGCTGGGGCTGACGATCCTTGCCATGCTCGTATTCCTGCCCGGAGCTTTGCGCCTTGCGGGAAGGGTAATGCTTGGCGCGGTGTTCATGGCAGGACTTCTTATCGTCCAGTCTGCACTACCGGAGGTGCCGGATAAACCTTCATGGGCTTCGGTTCCTCGTCAGCCCTTGCTGGTCGAAGGCCAGATAGACGCAACGGCGGGTTTGCCTGGTGGCCGGGTACGCGTTCTGCTTCGTGATGTTCGGCAGGTGAGCGAGATCCCCGAGAGTGCGGCTGGCGATGCAGACAGGATACGAGCCAGACTTCTGGCTCCTGTACGCGGCGCGCTTTCTGGCGGCGTGAAAGATTATGCCGGATCGCTGTTCCATGATGACAAAGCACCCTTGCCCGGGCTGGTGTCACTGACTCTGGATGCCAGAGTCCTTGAGTCGACAGGTCGACCCGTGCCCGGGCAGAAATTGACGGCACTGCTGCGCCTGTATCCTTCCGGCGGCAGTGGTAATGCTCACGAGAACGGCGCAGGCGCATACTGGGCGACCCGCGAGGTGTGGCATAATGCAAGGCTGGTATGGCATGAACGAAGGCCTCTGCTCATAACGCTGGAGGAGGGGACAGGTTGGCGTTTCCATGCGGCTGCTTTGCGGGAACGGTGGCGGAACTCCCTCGTGGAAACGCTGGCAGAGGACAGAGAAACGGACGCGCGTGGAAGCTCGGGACCAACCCTGTCCAGAGCGTCAGGCGGATATGCTCGTGAGCCCGAGGCGCTTTCGTTTTCTCAGGGGCGTGCCATGCTCCCGGCTATTCTGTTCGGCGATCGGTCAGCTCTTTCCACGCATACCGTGGATGTTTTCACCCGGGCAGGCCTCATCCATTCTCTGGCGCTATCCGGCCAGCATCTTGCCCTTGCCGCCATGGCGGGAGTGGCAGCTATCCTGATACTGTCGCGGATCCGGCGCGATCTGTACCTCATTCGTCCACGCCGGGTATTCATGGCATGGGCAGGCCTTCCCTTTGCGTTTTTCTACCTGTTTTTAGGGGATGCTCCCTTTTCACTTGTCCGTGCCGCATTGATGATGACGGCTGGCGTGTTCTACCTTACGCGCCGGCGGCCTTCGGCTCCGCTGGATGCTCTGTTTGCGGCGGCCTTTCTGCTTTTTCTGGTGTGGCCTGCAGCAGTATTCGATCTTTCCGTCCAGCTGTCTGTGCTTGCCGTGGCCGGGATACTGCTGGTGATGCCGTTGGTCCGAATGTTCCGTCAGGGGCTTCGTCCGGCTGGTAAAGCGTCTTACCTGCGCCGCCTGTTGCTGTTCCTTCTGCGCGAAGGCGGGACCATGCTGATGATCTCGTGCGCCGCACAGTTTGCAGTTCTGCCGGTGCTGGCTTCGGTGTTCGGCGCGGTCAGCCCCTGCTTTTGGCTGAATGTGATTTGGCTTCCACCGCTCACGTTCATCACGTTGCCTTGTGCGGCGCTGGGGCTCTTCCTGCTCGCGCTGTTCGGCCCGCAGGCGATATCGGTACTGCTGTTTTCCCTTGCGGCATGGCCGGCTGATCTCATGCTGGCCATCCTCGAGATGCTCGATACGGCTGGCGCTTTGCCCTTCATTCAATGCTTCCGGCCTTCGCTTCTCAGTTCGCTGGGCTATGGCACGGCGTTTGTCGCGGTGATGACCATGAGCGGTCTCTGGCTTGCGAAAAAGTGGGGAAAGGTTGGGAGGAGCGTACGCCGCTGGCTCTGCTGCGGGCTGATCCTGATGCTTGCTGGTCAGCTCCCGCACTGGCTGGACGACGTGCAGGCCGCATTCGACCGCCGGGTGACGCTTTCTCTCATCGACGTAGGCCATGGGCAGGCTGTCCTGCTGGAATATCCCGGCGGACGTCTTCTGGTGGATGGCGGAGGATCTCCATCGGCATACTTCGATAGCGGCAGAAGCATCGTCGCTCCATTTTTGACGCGCCAGCGGTTCCCAACGCTCGACGCTGTGATAGTCAGCCATACAGATTCCGACCATGCGCGTGGCCTACGCTGGATAACGGAGCATTTTGAGGTCGGTGCGTTGTGCTGGTCGCCTGTGTCGGCAGACAGGGCTGATGAGGGCGAAGGGCTTGCTCTGCGGGATGCCGCACGCAGAAATGGCATAACGGAACGGATCGTACGCCGGGGCGATGTGCTTACGCTTGGCGATGATCTGAAACTCGAGGTCCTTGCGCCAGATATCTTGGAGGGTGACGTCGTTCCTGATGAAAAGACCCTTTCCTCCAACAACGGTTCACTGGTGCTTCGGCTCGTGCATAAGGAGCAGGGGCTGGTGCTACTGTGCGGTGACATACTCTCGGCAGGGGCTCGCAAACTGGTGGAGAGCGGTCAGGCCTTGAGTGCAGAGGTCCTCATTCTCCCGCATCATGGTGCGGCGTCAAGTTTCCAGCCTCTTCTGTACGATGCGGTCCAGCCGAACGTCGCACTGGCCTCTGCGGCATCGTACAATCATTACGATTTCCCCAGCCGCAAGGTTCGGGAGGAAATGGAACGGAGAGGGATCCCGCTGTTCAGTACCTCGACACACGGTACCATCAGCCTGCGGTGGACGCTGAAGGACGGTCGGTATCGCATGCAGCTGGAGAATGATCCATAGCCCATGAAAAAACGCCTTCCCCTTTGTTTGAGGAAGGCGTTTTTTCATGCAAGCATATCTTTGAGTTCTGTCAGCATCCGCTGAGGCTCTATGCCCATGATGCAGGCATTGCCTTTTTTGCAGGTTCCGGATCCGTGCAGAGAGCAGGGGCGGCAGGGCATATCGAGCTGGATGACACGATCGTTTTTACCGGAGGGGAAGAATCCCCATTCACGGCAGGTGGGACCGAACATTGCAAGCGCCGGCGTGCCCACGCCAGTGGCAAGATGCATAGGTCCGGAATCGCCCGTAACGAGTACGTCGGCCCCTGCGATGAGCGAACAGAGCTGGCGCAGGTCGGTGCTGTTCACAAAAGAGCGTGCTTTTTCGCTTTCAGGGAGTTCGTCCCCGCGGCCGACCCAGAAATAGTCGATGCCGTTTTCGCGGAGCATGTCGGCAAAATCCATCCAACGCTCCAGCGGCCAGCTCTTAGCGCTGTGGGTGGCAAAAGGATGAAGGGCCACAAGCGGGTGCCCTTCGCGGCGCAGGGGGCGCAGAGCCTCTTCAGCCCAGTCCTTTTCTTCCTCAGAAAGGAAGAGGGCCGGGCGCAGTTCCTCTGCCGCAGGGACATCCGCCTCGTCATACAGACCGATGGCATAGCGCTGAGGCACGTTGAAACGTCGCAGGTCTTCACCGAAGAAGCGCCCCTTGCTCCACAGGAATATGCGGCGCGCCAAAGCCATCTTTTTGTAGAGGATGATGGCATCGCGCCAGATACGGGCCATCATCCCGGTGCGGAAGGTGCGGTGCAGATCCAGCAGGGGAGAGTCCGTGTATTTTTCCATGATGGCGCGGAAAAGCATGGGCTGGGCCTGACCGCGCAGATCGTTCTCGTCGCAGCCGATGACGTTTTCCACTGCCGGATGGTTCAGGAACAGCGGTTCAAAGGCTTCCTTAGTCACAACAGTGAACATGGTGCCGTATTTTTTATGCCAGTCGAGCAGAACGCCTGTGGTGAGGGCCACATCGCCCATGGAGCTGAAGCGGACAGCCACCATGTGTTTATTGCTGATGGAAGCAGAGTATCGAGCCATGGAGCCGCCTTATTTTGTGCCGAAGAGGCGGTCGCCAGCGTCTCCGAGGCCAGGGATGATATAGCCGTTTTCGTTCAGATGGGAATCGAGAGCGGCGCTGAAGATCTCTACATCAGGATGCTTGTCAAAGACGGCCTTCACACCTTCAGGGGCGGCCACCAGAGTGATGGCGTAGAGGGTCTCGCAACCGTTTTTCTTGAGGATGTCGATGGCAGCATTCATGGAGCCACCAGTTGCCAGCATCGGGTCGAGGATGAAGGCGATGCGCTTGTCGATGCTGGTGGCGAGCTTCTGATAATATTCTACGGGTTCCAGAGTCTCTTCGTTGCGATAAAGACCGAGCAGGCTGATCTTGGCGCCGGGGATCATGTCGAGTACGCCGTCCATCAGGCCGATGCCAGCGCGGAGAATGGGTACGATGGTGACCATTTTGCCGGTCAGGGTATCCACTTCAACAGGGCCAGCCCAGCTCTTCACAGTTTTTTTGGCCGTGGGCATGAACTTGGTGGCCTCGTAGGTGAGCATGCGGGCGATTTCCTTGGTGAGCATGCGGAATTCGCTGGTGGAGGTAGCTTCCTTTCGCAGAAGGCCGAGCTTATGGCGGATAAGGGGATGGTCGATGATATGAAGAGCCATGGGATTTCCTTAAGAAGAACGAGAGTTCGCGCAGATGGCGCAGATGTTTTTTTTATAGCTTTCGGTTTGACGAGCGTCAAGGAAGCGGCGGATGAGACTGCAGGTCAAAGAAAAGCCCCGACTCAAACGAGCCGGGGCTTTATCAGACCACGAGCGGTGGAGGGCTAGCCTCCGCCAGCGTTAGTCGGCGAGTTCGAAAGGTTCGCCGCCTTCGCGCTTCATGTCGATGGCGATCTTCCACAGGATGGAGACCACGAGGGCACCGATGGCGAAGATACCCATGGCGATGGACACTTCCCAGAAGGTGGGAGTGTACACTTCGTAGGTTTCGTAAGGAGTGGGAGAGAAGCCGCCGATGAGCAGGCCGAGGCCCTTGTCGATCCAGGAAGCAATGATGAGAGCCACCAGAGCCCAGGGGAGGATCTTCAGGTTGTGGCGGAACTTGGGGATAGCCAGGAAGAAGAGGCTCACGAAAGCCAGCACCACAGCAGTCCACATCCAGCCGGTGACCCAAACGTCCAGACCTTCATGATCCATGAAGATGAAGTGGATGGGATGGCCGTGGCCAGGAATTCCGCCGTAGAAAGCGGTGAACAGTTCGCAGACATACAGGAACACGTTCAGGCCCATGGCGTAGGCGATGGTGATGGACAGAGAGCGGACGACCTTTTTGCCGGGATCGAAGCCGGAGAGCTTCTTCACGAGCAGG
>JAFWYI010000149.1 GCA_017522745.1 Mailhella sp. | reverse complement strand
TAGTCTCAAGTACTTCAAAGAAAAAGCTGGTCAGTATCATGTTGTAGCCGCAGGCAGTCTGCTTGGAACGTTGCTGGCTCAGCCTAAGTCTTATCCCGTCGGTATGGTTAATATCCTCGAAGTCGGACCACTGAACTTCGCGGAATTTCTCAAAGCCAAAGATGAGGGACTTTATAGTTATTATGCAGACCTTACCAATGGGCAGAGCATCGAAGACATTTTCCATACTCGTCTTCTTGATGCATATCACCATTATCTTATCATAGGTGGTATGCCGGAATGCGTGGCCAGCTGGCTGGAGTGGAAAGATCCGCAGAAAGTCATTCAGGCTCAGCGTGAGCTTCTTGATGTATACGAGAACGACTTCTCCAAACATAATGGCCGTGTGAATAGCGGACGTCTTCTACAGGTCTTTCGGAGTATCGTTTCCCAGCTTGCCAAGGAGAACGGTAAGTTTATGTACGGTGTCGTACGAAGCGGAGGTCGAGCCAGAGACTTTGAGGAGGCTATTGAATGGCTGGTGAGTGCTGGGATGCTCAACCGCGTTTTCAATGTGAGTAAGCCGGAACACCCTCTTCCTGCATTTGACCGTATGGACTGTTTTAAGCTCTACCTTTTCGATACTGGCCTTCTGAAATGCATGGCAGGTATTGATAATGCGGCTATCTTGCTTAAGTCTGATTTTCAGTTCAAAGGACCTCTCGTAGAGAACTTTGTTCTTCAGCAACTGAAAGGTCAGTTCGATGTGTCACCTCGTTATTATTCCACTAAGACCGGCGAGATAGACTTCCTCATCCAGCATGGTCAGGAAATTATACCAGTCGAAGTGAAGGGCGGTGAGGAAAAAAGTGCGGCCTCTTTTAAAAAATTCATCGCTCAGCGTGAACCTGAAAATGCGATACGATTTTCGCAGATGGGATATGTGAAGGACGGCAGATTCACCAATATGCCTCTGTATTTGGCTAGTCGTATGCGGGAGCTGCTCTAGACTGTGCGGTCTGTTTTTTTGATGCCTTAAAAAGAATCTCCTCCACCCGCGAGTGGAGGAGATCTATCTTTAAAGGATAGGGGCCGGGAGCTGTCTGGCTTATCGTCTCATTCCGAACCATGTTCCGAAGCTTTGTTCGACGTGCTTCACCTTGCGCTCAAGGAGCTGTTCAGCTTTTCGAGCAAGGGCTTCAAGCTGTCGTACACAGAGCTCAAGCGTATCAAGTGCCGCTCCGATTCCTCCAGTCGTTGCCAGAGTTCTGCCAGCTTGAGCTTCGTTTCCATGATTTCCCGGTTCTGGATATCCAGCCGTTCCTGATGCCGGTCGATGCGCTCGCCGAGTTCCTTGGTCTGCGCGTCGAGCGTCTCTTTCAGGATGCGTTCGAGTTCCGTCATGGGCTACTCCAGTTTCCAGGCGGGCATTCCCTTGTAGGTCCAGCCCGCTTCCAACGTGTGGGACTTCAGCGGGATAAGAAACATTCCTTCTGCCATTTCCTCCATGAGTATCGGCCACGTCCCCTTCGCCAGTGTCTGCAAGGCTTCCACCTTCTTCAGCGCGGCGATCTCGTTTTCCAATGCCTGAATTCGGTACTGTGCCAAAGCTATCATCCCGGCGATAATCAGGCCCGTCATCGTCAGCATCCCGAAGCTCCATATCAGGGCTATCCTGTACGGGCGGCCGAACATATTCCCCATAGTCTGGCAGCGGCCGGAGATTTTCTTCTCCATAATCGTCAGCCGCTCGAGGATATCGCTTTCGGTTGAATTGAGCACGCGCATGGATGACTCTTTCAAGTTCTTCTGCAAGGTGCTGAACTCGGCCAGTATCTGCGTTTGTGCGTTCAGCCTGTCGATGTGGGCTCGGGCTTGGATGCGCTCCGAGAGCGAACTCAAGCTGTTCTGCTTCAAATCGTTCGGCATAAATGCCTCCTTTGAGTCTGAGTTTTTCGTCGCTGTCGGGATCCTTCACGGAGACGTAGTCTTTTCCGACTCGATGTATCTCAAGGCCCGCATCACGCAGGGCCGCGAGTACATCTTCCCGGTTGCGGATGATTCCGTCTTCAATGAGTGCGCGAAGGTACGTATGTATCGCGTTCTTGGCGTCGGCGCGTTCGTCTTGGCTTGGCTTTTTGCCCCAGCGGATGAGCCGCGCTCTATGCAGATCGGCATGGTCGGGAGTATGGATGCGGGCTCTCGCCGGATCGTCCGGCCTTGCCCAGCCTTCCGTGATATTCAGCAGGTCGCGGAAGATATCGAAGGCTTTCTGCCAGCCGGGAGGACAGGGATTGAACGCTTTTCCGCTTCCGAGTTCCACACGAGGAATGACGAAATGCAGTTCTGGGTGACCCGCGTGTCCGTGCCGTACCCAGAGAATATTCCGCTGGTCTTCCGCTAGTCCGGCGAAGGCCACGGTCTCGAAACTGTCCATGACTTTTCGCTCCTGCTCTGGCGTAACGATATCGTCAGGGTGCCAGGAAAGGACGCCTGCCGTGAACTTCCATGTCGTGTCCAGCGAGTCGATGAGCTTCCGGGTAAGGGCGACATTCCCTCGCAGAACTGTCGGCGGACATTCTTTTCTGCCGGGGTAGTCCATGCGCACAAGGTAGTGTGTAGGGGCGTGGCCTCCGCCTTTTCCGTGAGGAAATACCTTCATGTACACGGCTCGTTTTCCTCCGAGTGAAGTTCGCGTTCCAGCACGATGAGCCGCGTGATGACTTCCACGGCCTCGGCGCGTTTTTTATATGTGTTGGCCCAGCGTGCTATCTGATTCATGTTCGCTCCGATGCGGGCAAGCTGGCGGATGCGTTCTTTTTCCAAAGGCGATTGCCTCAGCCGATAGTCGAGAGCTCGCTGCCGGAGGAAGTCGGTAACGGTCTGCCCTTGCGCGGATGCCTTGCTCTCGATGAGCTTTTTTTCGTCGGGGGTGACTCGCATTTTTATCCACGCACTGCGCCTTTCTTTGTTCTCTTTCATGTCGTTTCCGCTTCTGGATTTCAGGGGTTCGAAGGGGGCTCCCTCGCCAGCCCCGTTGGTGGTGGACGCGGAGCGTGTACCCACAACGGGTAGGCTGGCTCTCGGCCATAGCCGCGAGGGGGCATCCTGCCTCGTTCTGCCTTTTCAAGATGCTTTGGAGGAGGCGTGAAGATTCGTGCTGGAGAGGGAAAAGCCGGTCTTCCGGGAAGGAATGGGGGAGTCAGAGCGAACGAAAAAACGAAAGAAGAAAAAAACGAAATAAACGAAAGAATGTTCATAGGAGCACGTCCTTTTGTTCGTTTAATTCGTCAAATTCGTTTCTTTCGTTTTCCTCCTTTTTTTCGTACAGCGAGATAATGGTGGAAGGTCGGCCCTTCGGATTCTTCTGCTGAACGATGCTGATGCGGCGCTGGGATTCCATCTGCTGAAGGAGTGGTTGGAGCCTGTCGCGCGGAACGTTCCGGGAGAGAGCTGCGCTCAATTCGGATGTGGTCAGTGGACGAACGGCAAGCGCACTGAGTATTTTCGCTTCCAGCGGATCGCTCGCTTTGTCTCCGAAAATGTAGAGCGCGGAGTTCTGGGCATAGCGCCACATGGAAAGCGCCGCGTGAAGATGCGGTTCGTCGATATGCTCCTTGCCGTCGAGCAGAGCGTAGGCCAGAGCCAGCCGGATGGTCTGCGCCTCGGCGCGGTTGATGATGCTTCCGGCGATGCCAAGATGTTCCTGAGAAAGTTCTTCGTACACGCTTTTCCAGAGGTCGAGCCCGCGCACGGTCATGTGCATGGAGCCGCATTTCTGGGCGTGGGCGATGAGCTTCCAAAGTTCACGCTGGAGCGGGGCAAGTTCCTCTTCCGGCATACGCGTGGGGAGTGGAACGAGCTTGGCTCGGCGTGCGCATATCCAGAGGAAGCGGTTGGCAAAACCGTTGAAGGCCTGCACGTCTCCGAGGCAGACGGAAAGTTCCTGCATGGTGATGTGGGTGAGGATGTTGATGTGCGCCCCGCGCACGGAGATGGGGTTGTTCTTGGTGAGCGGTGCGTATTCGCCGGAGTCCCAGAAACAGCGGATACCCATGGAAAGGGTGTTGCCTTCGCGCTTGGTGCAGGAAAGACCGCTGGCAAATTCTTCATCAAGAATGATGAGCCGCTTGTCGTCCTTGTCGCGCAGGATTTCGTTGGGATTGTTCTTCTGTCGGCGCTCGCGTTCTTCATCGCTTTCATCGCGCACAAAGTAGGCGAGGCCCTCGCCGGTAGAGAGCGGGCCGCCGCTTTCTCTGGCAGGCATGGGGAGCCGCCATTCATCGAGCTGAGCGCGGTAGCAGTATTCGCGTCCGAAAAGTTTGGTCACGGGATGCCGTGATGTGCCCTTTCGCGCCTTGCTGGAGTTGCCGCAGATGACGGCGAAAAGGCGCGGCGGATGAACAGTTTCTCCGACATAGATGTGAGGTCCTTTCTGCGGAGCGAGACCATAGATTTCGGCGCAGAAACGAACCAGTGCCGTGATGCAGACGGCGGCAGGATCAGCCTCGCTGTTGCGCGTGGCCAGCCGGACGAACTCGCCGAGAAGTCCGGGGCAGGCCTTCATGGAAAAGGTTGGCCAGGATTTCAGTGTGAGGTCTTCCGTTTCCAGCGGAGTGGATGAGGAGTCTGCGACCGCTGAAGAGGTCGTTTCTGTCTGCGAAGGAAGGTTGC
>JAFWYI010000148.1 GCA_017522745.1 Mailhella sp. | reverse complement strand
GAATACGCATCGCTTCCATTACAGCGCTCCAACTCTGTCGAATATGGCCTGCTCCACGGCCTGTGTATGAGCAAAATATCCTGTCAGCATCTTACGTTTTTCATCGCTGATCCCGTACCGTACCATCAGATCGTCGAAACGCTCCTGGATGGAGACGACCTCCGCGTGGCGCACGCGTTTGTCTGCATAGGCGATGATGATAGGCAGGCGGAGCGGGTCGGCCACGTCGTCCAGTTCACGGCCGCTCCACGGCCATGAAACATGCCACAGCACAGCCTGTGCCAGTGCGGGATTGCCGGTTTCCTCTCGGACCCACGCGGCCCCGAGCTGGGCATGACTGCCGCCGTGGCGGATGGTGTAGGTCTTGGCGATGTCGTGGAGAAGACCGCCTGCAAAGGCATAGGGGATGTCGAGAGGGCGCCCGGCGGGGATAAGACCGCGTTCCAGAGCGCGGCGCGTTATCTCCACGGCAATGCTGGCAACGGCGCGGCAATGCTCGCGGATATGGGGCATCACGCCGTATTTGTCCCACAGGCGCACGCACTGGCGTTCGTCCGGGATGGACCATGAAGGTGAGGCGGGAAATTCGAACGGAGGCAGCATGATGATCCTCCTCCTTCAGTTCTTGCCGGTATGGCCGAAGCCGCCGCTGCCGCGTTCCGTTTCTGAAAGGGCATCCACGGTGCGCGGTTCGAGTCGGCAAACAGGCTGGAACACGAGCTGAGCCACGCGATCGCCCCGGGCAACGGTGAGCGCCTTATCGGACGTGTTCAGCAGCCAGACTACGAGTTCGCCGCGATAATCGGCATCTATGACGCCTACGCCCTGTGCTACGGTAAGTCCTTTCACAGCGCCGAGGCCGCTGCGGGAATAGATGAAGCCCGCGACGCCCGGAACACGCGGTTCCACACAGATGCCCGAGGGGACCGGGGCGCGCTGGCCGGGTTCGATAGCGAGGGTCTCGCCCTCGAAGCAGGCGCGCAGATCCATCCCGGCAGAGGCAGGCGTGGCATACGACAGACCTGCGCCGTACAGAGACGCCGCATCGCGAAGGTAAAGGATATATACTTCTTGCATGGATGATTTCCGTTGGGACAAGCCGGGATGGAGAAAAGCCGCCTCGCAAAAGGCTGACACTTTTCACAGGATAACGCGAAGAAGGCCGGGGGGCAAGACGCCATGCTATGCCCTTCCATCAAAAGATGCGCTGAACCCTGCATGGGTCCAGAGGGAGAGGGGGTGGCTGTCTGCATAGGCGTAGAGCGCAGATAAGGGGCGGAACGATGACGCAGGCCGCCGGGGGGGGCGCTTCGGCCGCCTTGCCATAACCGGCATTCACCTGCTATAAATGATGGTTAGTCACTCAGAGGAATGTCCATGAATCAGCTCCCCATTCGTCCCGATGCCCCATGGCTGGCCCCGCTTGCGGGCTGGTCCGATCTGCCGTTCCGTATCCTCTGCCGGGAGCAGGGGGCGGCGGTATGCTGTACGGAAATGGTCAGCGCCAAGGGGTTGGTCTATGGCGGGCGCAACACCGAGGATCTTCTGGCCGCCACGCCGCTGGAAGGTGAGAGGCTCGATGACGGTTCTCTGGTCACGGATCATCCTGTCGTCGTGCAGATATTCGGCGCCGAAGCGGAATTCATGGAACAGGCGGTGCATATCCTGAAGCATCGCGGCTTCCAGTGGTTCGATGTGAATATGGGCTGTTCCGTTCCCAAAGTGACCAAGACCGGGGCCGGTGCGGCTATGCTGCGTGATGTGCCCAATGCCCTGCGTGTGGCGGAAGCCGTCATCAAGGCTGCCGGGCCGGGCCGCATGGGCTTCAAACTGCGCCTTGGCTGGGATGCTTCTTCGGAAGTCTACCGTGAGCTGGCGCGTGAGCTGGCTGCTCTGGGAGCGGCATGGATAACCCTGCATCCCCGCCATGCCGTACAGGGTTTTGCCGGAACGCCGCGTTTTTCCGCTATCGGAGAGCTGGCATCGGAACTGCCTGTGCCGGTCATCGCCAGCGGCGACCTGTTCACCGCGGCAGACGGCGTGCGCGTGCTTCGTGAAACAGACTGTGCGTCGGTGATGTATGCCCGCGGCGCGCTCAAGGATCCTGCTATCTTTGCCAAGCATCTCGAATTGTTGCGTTCCGGTGGCGAGATACCCGCTTCGGAATCGCTTTCCCCGGCCTTTGAAGGGAAGGCACTGGCCGCGCAGAATGCCTGCGACGTGCTGGACTCCCTGCCGGTGGACAGGAAGGGGCTTGCCGATGTGATACGCCGCCATGCCCAGCTTGCCCGCCGCTACTCGCCGCATCTGGCTCTGCTGAAGATGCGGACCTTCGTGCCGCGATATGTGAAGAGCATGGACGGAGCGCGGGCGCTACGTCAGGAAATAGTACAGTGTTCGGACTGGGACAGCCTGAATGCCATTCTGGAAAAATATTTTGGAGCCGAACTGTAGGGGCGGAGGAACGATGTCTGCCGAAAAAATGAATCTTTGCGATCTCCCGTATGCCGAACTGGAACGCTTTGCCGTGGAAACGCTTGGCTTCAAGAAGTTTCGCGCCGGGCAGATCTGGCAGTGGATCTGGGCCAAGAACGTAAGCGGCTTCGATGCGATGACCGACCTTTCGCAGACCGATCGCGCCAAGCTGGAGGAACATGCGGTCATCCGCTGGCCTTCCATCGCGGATGTGCGCGTGAGTTCTGACGGTACGACCAAATTCCTGCTCGAACTTGCCGATGGGGAACTTGTGGAGACCGTACTTATCCCCAGCGATGCCCCCAAGCGCCCCAACGATATCACGGTGCGCATGACGCAGTGCGTGTCTACGCAGGTGGGCTGCGCCATGGCCTGTTCGTTCTGCAGTACGGGCAAGCTCGGCTTCAAGCGTAACATGACCATGGGCGAGATCCTCGGTCAGATACAGGTGGCCCGCCGCTACGTGAACGATACGCAGCCCGAACGCCCCATCATCCGTAATCTTGTCTACATGGGCATGGGCGAACCCCTGCTCAATCTCGGCAATGTGATGGATTCGCTCCGCACGCTCCAGCATCCCAAGGGTCTGGCGTTTTCGCCTCGCCGCATCACCGTGTCCACCTGCGGCATCGAGAAGGGGATGCGTGAATTCGGCGACAGTGGCCTCGCCTTCCTCGCGGTGTCTCTCCATGCGCCCAATCAGGCCCTGCGCGAACAGCTCATGCCTCGCGCGGCCCACTGGCACCTGGACGATCTCATTGCCGCGCTGGAGGATTATCCCCTCAAGACGCGCGAACGTATCACCTTGGAATATCTCGTCATTGCCGGATTGAACGATCAGCCGGAACACGTGAAACAGCTTGCCCGCATCTGTGTCCGCCTCAAGGCCAAGCTGAACCTCATCCCCTATAACCCCACGCCGGATACTCCCTACAAAGCGCCCACGCCGGAAGAACTCCTGCGTTTTGAAAAAGCGCTCTGGGCCAAGGATATCACGGCCATCGTTCGCAAGAGCAAGGGGCAGGATATCGAAGCGGCCTGCGGTCAGCTCCGCGCCGCGCACGAGGCGGCTGAATAGCTGCGGTGTATCTTCGCGGTCTGTATGCCCGCATGACCAGAGGGCTGAACCGCATGATGGCCCGGCCTGTTTTTCCGGTTTCTCCTTTTGACCGTTGAAGGCTTCCGCATGATATCCATTTTTTCCCGCAAGAAGCATGATCGCAAAGATGGTGACGCGACGCGCCGCCACATCCTGGAAACGGCCGTGCGTCTGTTTGCCGAACATGGCTACGCCGATACGACGAGCAAGATGATATGCCGCGAGGCCGGAGTGAATATCGCGGCCGTGAATTATCACTTCGGCAGCCGGGACGATCTGTATCGCGCCGTTCTCGACGACGTACACGAACACATCGTGAACATGCGCGAGATGGAGTCCATCATGGGGGCAGACTGCACAGCCGAAGAAAAGCTGGCCATGGTCCTCGATGCCTACATTTCCAACATCTACAACACGCAGAGCTGGCACTCCCGCATCTGGGCGCATGAACTCATCGCGCCTTCTGCTCTGGGGGGCATCTCCTTCCTTGAAGGAACGCTGGTCAAGGAACGCTCCATCTCCGCGCTCTGCTCCGAGATAACAGATATCCCCATGGACGATCCTGCTCTGCACTGCTGTGTGGTCACGGTGATGGCTCCGTACCTGATCATGCTCTGCATCCAGCGCGACGTGGCCCGCAGGCTGGTATCCATCTTCCGTTACCGCGGGGAGGATATGAACGTGTATTTCAAGGAACTCATCTTCAGTGGGCTCCACACTTTTGCTGAGCGTTACCGTAACGGCGAAATGCCCAGAGCGGAACTGCTGGCGGAAGATGCGCAGATGGGTGTCTTGCCTGTCCCTGCGGGAAAAAAGGATGCCTGATCTTTTCTGTCGTCCGTTCCTTCGCCGTCTTTGCGCTTCGCTGCTTGGTGCGTCGTTCCTTTTCTGTTCGGTAGATGGCGCAACGGCAAAGACTTCTTCCTCCATCGAGCAGATGGCCGGCTCCATGCTCATGGTCGGCTTCCGGGGGCTTACGCCTCCCCCCTCCATACGTTCTGCCATCGAAAGCGGTCGTCTTGGCGCGGTCATCCTTTTCGACAGGGACCTTCGCCAGAGTGGGCCGCGTAATATCGAATCCCCCTCACAGCTTCGCGCGCTGACCTCGTCATTGCAGAAGGCGGCCTCGGCGCAGCATCTTCCCTTGCTCATCGCAGTGGATCAGGAAGGGGGAAAAGTCCGTCGCCTGAAAGAATCCCGGGGATTCCAGCCCCAGCCCTCTGCGGAGATCATGGGCGCCATGCCTGCCGATGAGGTCCGGGCGTTGGGGATGCGTGCCGGGCAGGAGATGGCGGCGCTGGGCATTAACGTCGATCTTGCGCCAGTGGTGGATGTGCGCCGAACTCCGTCCAGCCCGGGGCTTGGCGATATCGGCAGGCTGTTCGGAAGCGAGCCAGCTGTCGTTTCCCGGCAGGCACTGGCTTTTGCCGAAGGTTTGTCTGCTACGGGCATCATCCCGGCGCTCAAGCATTTTCCCGGGCTCGGCAGCGCGGACAAGGATTCCCACCTCGATCTTCCTGATGTGACAGCCCGATGGCATGAAGATGAGCTTGAGCCCTATACGGAAGCCTTCCGGCGAGGCTGGCCCGGCATGGTGCTGGCCGCGCACGTCTATCATCGCGGGCTGGATCCTGAAAATCCGTCGTCGCTTTCCAAGCGGGTCATCGAAGGTCTGCTGCGCGGTGATATGGGCTGGCAGGGCGTCGTCATCAGCGATGACCTCCAGATGGGAGCCGTTGCCAAGGGGCGTTCGCTGAAAGATATCCTCCGCCTGGCCATCGAGGCGGGGAACGATATCCTGCTCCTTGGTAATAATCTGAGCTATGATGAGCGTCTGCATGAAAAAGCGTTCCAGATGCTCATGGAACTGGAGCAGAGCGGTGAGATCAGCCATGAGCGATTCGAGCGTTCGTGGAGGCGCATCGAAGCACTGAAGCGCAGGCTGCGCTGAGTTTTTACGAAGCATGAAAAAAGAGCCATGGCATCCGAAGATGTCATGGCTCTTCTGCTGTCTGGAACCGGCTCAGACGGACAGCGCGGTCAGCGTATCCATGAGGCGTTCGATGTCCGCAGGGGCGGGCTGTACGGGCAGGGACATGAGCATGCCGAGTCCTTCCATGGCATCGTGGAATTCCTCTTCGCTCATGGCGCTCACGGCCGT
>JAFWYI010000147.1 GCA_017522745.1 Mailhella sp. | reverse complement strand
TTTCTGCGGGCTCTGTACGGACCTCGCGGTTTTCTGCGTGACCCTAAATGGGATGAAAACAATAAACGCATTCGCCAGCAGGAGGCCGAAGAACGTGAACGCCGTATGAAAGCGTGGCGGGGAGAATATGACGCTGACAAGTCCGCACAGGAAGGGCAGAGCAGTCATGACGACCAGCACTGATCTTGATGAATACGAACGTCGCTTCATCGCCTATACCGCCGAGTTCGATGATGTTCCTGACGCGGCCCCTCTGCGACTCAAGGTGGAACATACGTTCCGGGTCTATGACCATGCGAAACGTATAGTGGCCTCACTGGAGACTCTGGAAGCGCCCCACAGACAATGGGTCGGAGATACTGCGGCCTGCCGAGCGGCTGTTCTGGCCGCACTTTTTCATGATTGCGGCCGCTTCCCTCAGTTCAAGCACTTTCGTACCTTCCTTGACGCGGCCTCGGTGAATCATGCTGTCCTGAGCTTCCAGACCATGAGGGACCGTGCTTTCCTTCAGCGGGAAGGCGCCGAAGTTCGCGGTCTGGCTCATTGTGCCGTTCTTCTCCATAATCGCTATTCCCTTTCACCCAAGCTCAACGAACGCGCTCGCTTCGTTACTGAAGTCGTGCGTGATGCCGACAAGCTGGACATTTTCCGCATCATGGTAAGCTACCTCACCAGTGCGTTGCCTGAAAAGGACGCCGTCCTGCTCCATGTGAAGGACGAACCGGAAAAATGGTCGCCCACCGTAGTGGACGATGTACTGAACGACCGCATCGCTCGATATTCGGACCTCCGTTATATCAACGATTTCCGCCTGCTCCTTGGTACGTGGATGGACGAACTGCGTTTTCCGGTCACTCGCAAAGCTCTGGCAGACAGCGGTCTCATGGACAACGTGCTTGAGCAGCTTCCTGACACGCCGGAACTGCGTCCCGCACTAGACGTACTCCGGGTGAAACTTGCCCAGTGCCGCGAGGCGGCAGGAGGAAAAGCCTGATGCGAATCCTTTTTCTAGGTGATATAGTAGGGAAAGCAGGTCGCCTGGCCGTCAAAAAGTTTCTCCCTAAACTGAAGGAAGATCTTCGCCTTGATGTCGTTCTAGCCAATGGGGAAAACATTGCCGGGGGAATCGGCATGACAGGCGAGACGCTCGACGAGCTTTTCTCGGCCGGTGTCGACTTCGTCACGTCTGGCAATCATGTATGGCGTCATAAGGAAATATTTTCCCGCATCGAAAAGGATCGCCGCATCCTGCGACCTGCCAACTATCCTGAAGGGACAGCGGGGGCCGGGCATGCCGTATTCTCCTTGAAAGATGGGCGCAAACTAGCCGTACTCAACATTCTGGGCACGACCTATATGGAGCCTCTGCCGTGTCCCTTCCAGACGGCCTTGCGCTGGATAGAAGATCCGGCACTGAGCGACGTTCCCATCAGGCTGGTCGATTTCCACGCCGAAGCTACCAGCGAGAAAAAAACGCTGGGCTGGGCTCTGGATGGCCATGTCAGCGCTGTGCTGGGAACGCATACTCATGTGCAGACTGCCGATGCGCAGATCCAGCCGCGAGGAACGGCCTATCTGACGGATCTTGGAATGTGCGGTGTGGAATATTCATCGCTTGGGATGGATTTTGAGGTCGTTTTCAAACGATTCCTCACCAAAATACCAGCCGCCTTCAAACCAGCCAAGGGCGACATTTCCCTGAATGGTGCGTATCTCGACATCAACGACGTGACCGGGAAAGCCCGTGAGATCCGTATCATCCGGGAGCATTGCCCGGCGTATAAAATCGAGGATGCCGGATCCTGACAGCGCACACACCGGTATCAGGACTTGTGTTTTTAAGGAATAAGGATAACATTATCCCATTCTATTCTCTTGCGAGGTTCTCCAATGAAAAAACTCATGGCTGCGAACTGGAAGATGTATAAGACCGGTAGCGAAGCTGTGGCTACTATTAATGAAATGGCTGCCATCCTCAATGGCTCCGCCCCTGAAGGCCGCGAAGTCGTGGTCTTCGCGCCTTTCACCGCTCTGGAAGCCGCCTCTTCCGCGATAAAGGCCATCAACGGTGCCTCCACTGGCGCTGAAAACCTGTATCCTGCTATCGAAGGCGCCTTTACCGGCGAGATCTCCCCGGTGATGATCAAAGCCTGTGGAGCCTCCTGGGTCCTCACCGGCCACTCCGAACGCCGCCACATCCTTGGCGAAAGCGATGAATTCGTGGGCCAGAAGACCGCTTTTGCGCTTCAGAACGGCCTTCGTGTGATGCTTTGCATTGGTGAAACTCTCGAAGAACGTGAATCCGGTCTGCTCCGCAACGTACTCGAACGTCAGCTCAAGCTCGGCCTCAAGGATGTACCTGCTGAAACGCCTGCCGATGCTCTTGCCATCGCCTACGAACCTGTCTGGGCTATCGGCACCGGTAAGACTGCTACCAACGATGATATCGTCGAGACTCATGCCATCTGCCGCGAGCTTATGCGCGAGATCATGGGCGATAAAGCCGATGAAACGGCTCTTCTTTATGGCGGAAGTGTGAAGCCTGCCAACGCCGGTGCCATCCTCGGACTTGACAATGTGGATGGTGTGCTGGTAGGAGGTGCTTCTTTGAAGGCTGATAGTTTCACTCAGATAATCAATGCCTAGTAAGGAGCATTAGCGTGCAGACAGCCATCCTGACCCTTCATGTTATCGTATGCGTCATTCTCGTGATGCTGGTCCTTCTTCAGTCCGGCCGCGAAGGTATGGGCGTCATCTTCGGCGGCGGAGGCAACAGCTCCGTGTTCGGTAGCGCTGGTGCCGGCGGCATCCTTGCCAAGCTCACCACCTTCCTTGCCGTTATCTTCATCTGCACCTCTCTGGGGTACAACATCATGACGAGCTCCACCAACAAGACCGTGGAATCCGTTCTTGATGTGCAGTTCGAAGAAGTTCCCGCCGCTCCTGCTCAGGCTCCGGCTGGCGCTTCCAAGTAAGCTCTCTGATATTCAGAGCTGATACGAGCGCTCCTTTCTTTCGGGGGAGGAGCGCTTTTTGTGTTTAACGTATTCTATCTCCCCAATCATATTCCTGCGTATGAGCCTCATACGAAAAGAGCTGCCGGATAACTCCGACAGCTCTTTCTGTATCGACCACGGTAAATTATTACGCGTCTTCCCAGGCAACGCCAAGATGCTCAGCAATGACAGTGGGCTGTACCTCTTCCGCCAGTGCCTCTTCTCGGGTGGCTTCACCGCTGAGGACGAGGATGGAGTCGATGCCGGCGTTTTCAGCAAGTTTCTTATCCGTGCTGAGACGGTCGCCCACCATCACCATCTCTTCCTTGCGATATTTCTTCAGAAGGGGCTGGAGTACGGCAGGAAGAGGCTTGCCGAAAATATACTGAGGTTCGCGCCCAGTTGCCACTTTATACAGTGCGATCATGCTGCCAACGTCCGGCAGGGGACCTTCGGGGGAAGGGCACACCTTATCAGGATGCGTAGCAAGGAAAAGCACCTCAGGCTTGTTTTCGAGCAGGATGGCGGACCGCGCAAGTTTTTCGTAGGTCAGCTCCGTATCGTACGCAAGGATCACAGCCTGTGCGCCTTCTTCCTGCTGCTTCAGCTCGGGCATACGCTGGCTGAGATCTCGCTGGAAATCGCGATTACCCACGATATACGCCGTATGGATCCCATTCTCCTTGAGGAAATCGACGAGAGGCGTCGTGGGAGAAAGGATGAGGTCGAGCGTGGCGGGAATCCCCATGCTGTTCAGGCGCTTCACATACGTATCGGGCGACTTCGAAGTA
>JAFWYI010000146.1 GCA_017522745.1 Mailhella sp. | reverse complement strand
GGTGGCGGTCGACGAGAAGGAGAGCACGATTACCTTCTGGCACTGCGGCATGGCGCCGACGTGCCTTGCCCGGGAGGATACCGGCGCCTGTGTCGGCGTCCACCCGAACCGCAAAATCGGACCGACCGCGGAGTTCGGCTGCAGAGAAGCAGAGAAAGCCGTCATCTTCCGCATCGGAAGAAAGAAGGATCCCCGGCAAGGACCTTTTGTGAGGAACTATGCTCAAGGCGTTGACGCAGGGCACCCAGCAGTTCTCGTTTTTCAGCAGCTGCGTCTTTTATATGCCGCAGCTGTTCTTCGACTTCCGGCAATTCGGATGCCGACACTGAGGCGGCGAGTTCTATCTCCTGCTTGTTCTGCTCCAGAGTTGCTTCCAGCTGTGCTGTGCGTTCGAGGAACATGCGTTCCTGTCCTTCCATCTGCTGGCGTTCCTGTTCAGAAAGGCATGCATCAAGGCAGTTCTGGATGCTGGAGAAACCTGCGAGGCCTAGGTCCTGAAGTAGGGCATGCTCCTGAAGATCGAGTTGCGGAGCGCGCTCCGTGATGCGCTTCTGCAGTGCCGCACAGCGTGTTGCCGTGTCGCTCTCTGTTCTTTGCGCCTGTTCATGGAGGCTGGCGGCGGAAAGAGCGAGTTCCTCAGCGTCCTTTATCCTCTTCTCAACTTCTTTTTCTTCCTGCTCGGTCTGCCGCTGGCCGAAAAGCTGTTCTCGCTCTTCAGTCAATTCACGGAATCGCTCTTCAAGTGCTGCAGTTTCCGTTATGATATTCCTATGCGTCTGGTCAGCGGAAGATTCCTGCTCCTTTGCTCGCTGATATTGCAGGTTCAGCTCGACCAGTTTCCGCTCCAGAGTTTCCTTTTCACTGCTCTGCGTTATGAATCGTTCCCGGCGTTCCGCAAGCTGAGTGAGCGCAGGAGGAACGTCGCCGGGCTCCTGCACTATCAGTCCGTACCGGAGGAGTTCGAGGCGCAGGGCATCGAGTCTGGCGTCGAATTCGGAATTTTCACGTTCCAGCTCGAAAAGCGTGTTCTTTCGTTCTTCCTGAATGATGGCAAGCTCATGGGTGGCACGAGTAAGCATCTGCTGAGCTTTTTCTGCGTGACCGAGGGCATTTTCCCGAGAAGAACGGAGACTTGTGAGCTTTTCTTCGAGCTGAGAGTGTTCTCTGAGCAGAAGTTCGATTGCTTCAGAGTCTTTTTGATTGTCCTTCCGCATGGTTGAGAGAGTGCTGGCCAGAGTTTTTCCGTCATCATCGCACAGGATGGCAGACAGGATGCGCTGATCGGACACGTTGCTTGCCGGCGCGGCAGGAGTGATGCCGTTGAGCGCGGAGTCCACATAGGGGGAAAGTTCGGCCAGTGAAACCTTCAGGGCAGAGCTTTCCTGCGCCAGGTCATGCTCCAGTTCGCGCTTTCGGCTATTCGCGCTCGCGATATTGCTTTCCAGCGTGGCCAGACGCGAGATGCAGGCGTTCTGCTCCTGCGTACGCTCTTCAAGTGTCCGTTCGCAGTTCTGGAGGAGCAGATAAGTCTCTTCAGGTTCGGGCATGGCATCCACGGCATACGGGTGATGCAGAGCGCCGCACAGCGGGCACGGCGAACCATCCTGAAGATGCTTGCGCTCTTCTTCATAACTGCGGATCTTTTCCAGAAGACGCAGGCTGCGTTCCAGAACCTTTCGCTGTTCCCCGAGGGCAGTAAGCGCCTCCTGTCCGGCAGCAAAAGCCGCTTTTTCCCGCGCTGTGTTGATTTCAAAGTGTCGCAGAGCTTCCTGCTGGGCCTGCAGTTGCCGGCGCAGACCATCCTGTCGGGCAAGAATATCCTCTATCTTGTCGACGAGCGAAGCACGCCGGAAGAGTTTTTCTTTTCTGTTTTGCCAGTCAGCGATCTTCTGCCCATCCAGCAGATGGTCCTGCTGCTGGACGATGCTGTCGATCTCTTCGCCAAAAGACAGGAGAAGAAGACGTTGTTTTTCGTGTTCGTCGCGGCAGAGGGCAGTCTCTTTTTCCTTGGCCGTCAGGGAGTTCTCCAGCTCGGAGAGCCTGTTCCGTCGGGCGGTAACGCGGGTGAGCTGTTCATCCATGGAGGCCGCATGGTTCTGCATGACGGCAAACTCTTCGAGTAATTGAGCATCCCCGCTATGGGCGGAGATCCATGCCTCGATATCGTCGGCGCTTTTCTGGCAGAGTGACAGTTCCTGCCCCAGCGCACAGACGCGTTTTTTTATCTCCTCGCACGCCGAACAAGCCTGTTCCAGTCCGGCTCTGGCCTGTTTTATGCTGTCGCCGGTCATCGTCAGTTTGGCATCGACGATACGAACAGGTTTGAGGACTTCCTGAAGCGCGAGATAAGACGCTCGGGCTTCCTGCAGTTCTACCTGCGCGGTCTCGTGTCTGCGGCGTTGCTGTGCGGCTTCTTCCTGCAGAGGAGGAAGCATGGCAGAAAGCTGCTGTGCCGCTTCGCTGTCCTGCATAAGTTCTTTCTTTTGCGCGAGATGAGCAGCGCAGGGGGCAGAAAATCGGAGTGCCCGGCGTGCGGTGTCCAGCATGCTCTGCCGTGGGGCAAAGGCATCCTGCGCGTTTTTCAGCTCCATCTGTTCTGCCATGAGCTGGTCGTGCCTGATGCGCAGGACCTGAAGGCGGTTCAGAGCTTCAGCTTCAGTAGTCAGACGGCTCTCCTCGCGTCCCAGCAGGGTGAGTGCGTCCGTGAGGGCAGTCTCTTCCTGCCTGAGTGAATGTTCTTCCTCATCAGAAAGTACGATGTAGGAGCTGAGGGCAGAGTCCAGAAGGGCGAGTTCCTCCTGTTCCGCCTTGCAGCGCTGGAAGATATGTTTGGAAATGTCGCTGTAGATCTCAGTTCTGGTGATCTGTTCCAGCAGGGGCGCGCGCTCGGCACTGTCGGCAAGGAGAAAGGAGGCAAAACGTCCCTGTGCCAGCATGGTGGACTGCAGAAAACGCTCAAACGTCAGGCCGGTGACCTTTTCCACCTCCTTGGAAACGTCCGTGAGCTTGACGGCCTGCGAGATACCGTCTTTGAAAAGTTCGTGCCGAGGCTGCTGGAGTTCCCCGTCGGGCTTGCGGTGGGCGCGATGCTGTTTCCAGCAGCTGCGGTAGATGACACCTCCGGTCTCGAAGCTGACTTCTGCCATACAGTCGCTCGTCCGGCGCGACATGATCTCGTTACTGCTTTTACTGATGCGGCCTAGGCGCGGCGTACTGCCGTAGAGGGCAAGGCAGATGGCATCGAGTATGGTGCTTTTTCCTGCCCCTGTAGGACCGGTGATGGCGAAGAGCCCGCTGCTTCTGTATTTCTCGTGGGTGAGGTCTATCTCCCATTCTCCGGCAAGAGAATTGAGATTGCGGAAACGGATATTCAGGATGCGCATTCGTCATCTCCGTTGTTCTGCATAAGATCGCGGACGGCCGCCGCGTAGGTGCTGCGAAGTTCATCCACCTGTTTTTCGCAGACGTCGCCTTTCTGTATCAGGCTGCTGAGACGCTGTTCGAAAACGTCGTGTACATCCATGTCCTCAAGGGCTGGCATATCCTCAGCTGGCATGAGCGTGGGGCGGAAGGTCAGAGCGTTGCGGACGCGGAGTATCTCTACCGGGCCGGAAACGACAGCCTGAACGCGTTCCGCGAGGTCGCTGATGATAGTCGGCCCTGTGTACAGGACTTCGACCCACACAGGCTCTCCCTGTTGGGAAAGCTCTTCCAGGCGGCTGACGATGTGATCCCAATCTCCCGCGATCTGTTCCAGCTTCTGGAAGAGCGGGACATCTATGCCGCGCGTTTGCAGCTTTCGTCCCTGAGATCCTATGATGAAAACTTTTTTCTGCTGATCAGCCTCACCAAAGCCCATAGGCAGAGGTGAGCCGGAGTAGCGGATGCGTTCCTGCTTGGCGACGATCTGCGGGATATGCAGATGACCGAGGGCGACGTAGTCGAATTCGGAGGGGAACACAGACGCGTCCACCTGCCCGAGAGAGCCGATACGCAGGTCGCGGACGCCGTCATCGCCAGCAACGGTACTGCCGGCGGCAAAAAGGTGCCCCATGGCAATGGATGGGATATCACCATACAGAGAGCGAAGGCGGGTCACTTCATCGGCACAGCGGCGATAATGCTCCTTCAGGCCTTCGGCGAGCTGCTGGTCGCGTTCTTCAAAGGTGTCGCCGCTGACGGCTCGGAAGAGATCTCTGTCGCGAAGGAACGGTACGGCACAGACGAGGAGCTGAGCTTCGCCTTCGGCGTCGCGGAGCGTGAGAACTTCCTCTTCTGGTGTAAGGGGATTGCCGATGACTTGGACATCCAGTGCGTTGAGGAGTGCGCGCGGCGCATCGAGAAATGATGGGGAGTCATGGTTGCCGGCCGTAAGTACGATATGGCGGCAGGGACCGGAGGAGACGTCACACAAAAAGCGGTAATAGAGCGCCTGTGCGTGATTGGAGGGGAGGGCACTGTCGAAGATGTCGCCGGAAACGAGCAGAACGTCGATGTGTTCGTCGATGATGAGCTGTTTCAGCCAGTCGAGGAAAAGGCGGAATTCTTCAAGGCGCTTTTTGCCGTAAAGGGTCTGCCCAAGATGCCAGTCGGAAGTATGGAGGATGTTCATAGGCCTGCTATCCTGTTTACTGCAGCATACCACGTGCGAACGCGGCTGTCATGGCCAGTCCCAGGGAGTTAAAAGCAAGAGCCGGAAACTTTCAGGGAAAGAATCCGGCTCTAAAGAAGAAAGAAAAGCCTGTATTATGAGGCTCTTTCCGCTTACTTATAAATCTTGGTAGCCATGAAGCCGACCACGACAACGATGCTCATCAGACCAGCGCAGACGGTGAGAACAGTGGCGTCGAGACCCATACGATCCTCCTAGCTTCCGGGAAAGAATCCCGAAAAAGTGATTTCAAGAACCTTTCGGAATGGGTCAAACAAGTAGAACTTGAGACCTGTTTGTGCAAGCAGTCATCCCGAACTTTTGAGTAAATTATCAGAGGATCGTTTTAATGACAATGGCTTTTTCATGAGAAAAACTGGAAAATGTGAAAAAAGTTATGATCTTGGAAGAGTGTACCCTGTGATGGGCTAATAAATAAATAAAAACAGGTGGATGAGTGGATAGAATGAGTGGGGTGAGGAGAACTTGGAGGCAGGAGGTCAGCGGATATTCCACGCCGCTGAAGAAGATATTTTTACGATATTTTGTGGCGGAACAGGCAGGCCCGTGAAGAAGAACAGTTCAAAGGCACTTCAACCGCAAGAGTGGCTATTGGCTAAGGAATCATGAGATCGGGCAACACAGTCCTTGCGTTAGGCTGGCAATCAGGTATCTTCGAAAAAAACAGTAAAGCCGCTTTCATAGCGAGCAGGAGATGGATATGGCTGAATTCCGAATTCCCGATACCGGGCTCCACATACTTATTCTGGGTTGTATGAGTTCCGGTAAATCTACAGTACTCAATGCTCTTCTCGGTCGCGGCGCATTCCCTGCCGGCAACCGAGCCACCACGGCTCAGGTGTTTCAGATCGTACACGACCCGTGGTGCGAGGAGGATGTCTGCCGTAATCCTTCGGAAAGCCCGGAATGGTTCCCGCTCAGCGCGGAGCGCCTTGCTTCGTACAACGGCACGATGAAGGAGAACCTCCCCGCGGATATCCGCCTGCGTCTGCCTCATCTGGAAAAGAAGCGCATGATCGTGTTCTACGACACGCCCGGGCCTAACACCAGCAAGTATAGCGAACATCGCGGTGAAACGTATTTTGCCCTTGAAAATCTGCCGCTTACCAATATCTTCCTTGTGCTGGACATGATGCAGCTCCACACCAAGGACGAGGAGGCGCTCCTGCAGGACATGGGGCGTGTGATGCGTGAGCGTGGCGGCATGCCTCTGCTCGTCATCCTCAATAAATGCGATTGCCTCGACGTGGAGAAGGAATCCCTCACCGAGATCATAAAAGAGGTGAAGGATACTGTGAGCCAGCATGTTCCCGAAAATACGCCCATAGATGTCATCCCGGTGATGGCCAAGGGCACGGAAGTGTGGCGGCGCATGATAGACCGTGATCCGCTCACAGTATTTGAGCTGGAATTTGCCCAGTACATCGACTGGCGTATCTGCGATGCGATGCTTGAGGCCGCCATCGTTCCTGAGGAGGTCCGTTCCGGCATGGCTGAAAAGCGGGTGGAATGGCGCAAGCTCCAGAATTTCTCTTCTGCCTTCAAGTCGACTTTGGAATATCTCGCTCAGCGTGTCCATCCTGAAGCTGAACTGGCGGAGAAAAAGAGCAAGATACTCGATTATGCCGATTGTCGTGCCGCCATCACCGGATCCGGCATCGCCATGCTCGAGGAATACATCGACAAGATGACCCTGAAGCGACAGCCCGGCAGACCCAGCCCCAAGGAGCCGGTGAAGCAGGAGGCTGAGATAAAGGAAGAAAATCTTGCCCCTCAGTCTGAAGAGGCCAAGGACGGAAACACCATGGATCGTACGCAGGCCATTGCCCTTCTCAAGGAATACAATAAGGACTCGTTCCATCTGCTCCATGCGCTTACGGTTGAAGGCGTGATGCGCTGGTTCGCCCATGAACAGGGCTTTGCTGCTGAGGCGGAACACTGGGCCATGGTAGGCCTCCTGCACGATATCGACTTTGAACGCTGGCCCGAAGAGCATTGTAAGCACGCTCCTGTTCTGCTCAAGCAGGCAGGCTTCGATGACGGCTTCATCTATTCCGTCTGCAGCCATGGCTATGGTCTCTGTTCCGATGTTGAACCCAAGCATCAGATGGAGAAGATCCTCTTCGCTGTGGACGAACTCACCGGGCTTATCGGCGCGGCGGCACTCATGCGTCCTTCCAAGAGTGTGATGGACATGGAAGTTTCCAGCCTCAAGAAGAAGTTCAAGGATAAGAAGTTCGCGGCTGGCTGTTCACGTGATGTCATTCGCGAAGGCGCAGAACGCCTCGGATGGACGCTGGACGAACTTTTCCAGCGGACCATCGACGCTATGCGTTCCTGTGAATCTGCTATTCAGGCGGAAATGGGTAAGATCGTGAAATAAACAAATTTTTTGTTATTGCATAAGAAAGCAAGTCAATCCTATAATTGGGAATTGCCTTGCTTTCTTATTATAGATTAGATTTTATATTACGAATAAATTGAGATAAGTAGTCATTTTTTTCTATCGAATATTCATTTTTACTCCATCCAAGAGGAAGATTAGGTCCGTTATTTTGAGAAGTATAAAAAGATATTGAAGTGGGATAGGTATCAAGTATACTAAGCTGTAATGCGTGTGGATTTTTTATTATATAAGATTCTAAATGGATATTTTTTCTAAATAAAGCGTATAGAGAAATCTCAAAAATAAATTTAACGGATGATATTTTATTTTTAATGTATATATCAGAATATTTTATTTTTGAATTGTAGTAATTTAATATTGCGTCATTATTAAATAATTCTTTCATGTTTTTTACTATAAAAGATGGACCATTTGTCTTAATATAAATGAATAATTTTTCTCTAATTGTAAAATAACGTCCAGCCTTTCGTGATCTTTCAGCATCTATTTGTGCATCACGTAAAGATGGAAACGTGATGTCTTCATAGGCAAAATTTAATCCTTCGTCATACTCGTGACCAAAACTATTTTTATAGTAGCTTGTTTCAAAAATTTTTATTAATGATATATTTTTAATATAAAAGTCAACATATGATAAAGTATTTTTATCCATGATATCAATATGATGATAACTTAGAAATGTCATACGTTGCTCCTGTGTAACTTACAAAGAAAGCGGCCATTTGCGGGCCGCTTTCTTTGTAGTGTTAGTTTTTATCCACGCTTACTTCTTGTTCAGCTCAGCTTCCTGCGGGAAGATGGGCGTATAACGGTAGGCCAGAGAAAGAGCCATGGCGGAATACGCGAAGACCAGAGCGCAGCAAGCCCATTCAGCCCAGTTGGGAGCGTAGGTGTACCAGCTGTCGAAAGGCATGACGGGCATAGCCAGACCCTGAACCGTGAGAAGGTAACGGTTCAGCGTGATGCTGGTGCAGACCAGAATGAGCATGGTGTAGAAGATGAAGGGCGTTTCACGCAGCTTCTTCTTCATCAGCACGAACATGGGGATGATGAGCATGAGGTGTTCAGCCCAGAACAGCCACTTGCCATAGATCCAGCCATAGAACATCTGGTCGAAGGTGAGGCCCTGGATAGCAAGCGTATCGACAGCCCAGTACCAGCTGTCAAGGCACTTGAAGAAGGTGTAGACGATGAGCATGGTGCCACCGACGCGGCCCATGAGCTGCTTCACATCCCAGCTGACCAGCTTGCGACCGGACATCTTTTCCATGATGCTGCAGACGAGCACGGTGAACATGGGGCCGGAAGCGACAGCAGAGAGGACGAACAGGAAGAACGTCCAAGGCCAGATGAAGAAGCCTTCGCGGAACAGGTAGGGGCGGCCGAAGAGGACGCCGTACATGCCGCCGAGAGAGCCCTGATGGAAGGTGGACAGGAAGGCACCGATACCAGCGAAGATGGGCATGTACACATGGAAGTTATGTGCCAGAGCGTGGATGAAGCGGTTCTTCATGAGCTGGCGGTTCTCCAGTATCAGCGGCACGAACTCAAGGATGAGAACGATGCAGTAGCAGGTGATACAGAAGATAACTTCGGTGAGCATGGAATGCACGTTCGGGTACCAGTAACCGAACCAGCAGCGGATCGGCTGACCGATATCGAGAACAAGGATCATCATGGCGCCGGTGTAGCAGAGGAAGCCGATAACGGCGGCAAGGTTCACGATGTTCTTCAGTTCATCGATGTTGAGGATGTAGCGAAGGGCGCCGGTGAAGAACGCGCCTGCGCCAAGGGCGATGACGGCAAGGTCGAAGGTGATCCACAGACCGAAGCCGAAGTAATCGTCCATGCCGGTTTCGCCAAGGCCCAGGCCAAGGATGCGAACAGCAGCATAGAGGCCCCAGAGGAAGATGACCCCAAGGAAGGTCATCCAGCCCAAGAACTTAGTCAGAGAGCAGCGCTCACACCCTTC
>JAFWYI010000145.1 GCA_017522745.1 Mailhella sp. | reverse complement strand
CGCTTCACGGGCCTTGTAGGCCTCCATGCTCACCTCGTCAGCGCGGGCAAGGATATCGGACATAATGATGATGCCGGGATGCGGGATATCCTTGAGGCTCATCACGCGACGCAGATGAGGGAACTTCTCGCAGTGCAGCTCTCCGGGAGAACTGCTTTCAAGTTCAGGGATGACGCGATACAGCGCGGCCACGTAGTCGTAGTCGAGGAAGCTATCGATACAGCAGAAATTCTCACACTCCGACTGGCGTATGAGATATTCCAGCTCACTGTCGCGATAGTTGGTGTTCACGGCCACGAGCGTGACGCCGATACGGGCCGAAGCAAACATCATGCTCACCCAGTGCGGCACATTGGTGGCCCAAAGTGCGATCTTTTCTCCGGGCTGGATGCCCAGAGCCATCAGGCCGCGGGCAAGCCGGTCGACCGTAGCGGCAAACTCGCTCCACGTCTGCCGAAAATCGTGCCCCACGTAAACAAGGGCATCGCGGTCAGGAAAACGTTTCACGGTCTCGTCCAGCATCTGGCCGAGGGTACGTTCCTGAAGGATAAACTCTGACATATCCGTTCCTTTGTATAAGTACGCGGAAAACCGGGGCAGTGCCAAAATGATCCGGCATCTGTCTGGGAGCAGACTTTCTACGAAAGATCCCCGGTGGAAGGCATCATCTCCGTCAACATATCACGACCGTATAAACTTCGGCCGATGCTGTACGAAAAACCTCTCTCGATTCCTTCCTAGTCAGCTATAGTATGTCAAGGACGCCATATTCTCAAGAAAAAATAGCCTATCCCGTTCATAGGAACACAAAACTTTTTCTTTTCTTTATGCAAGTTACGACTGTTATTACCGGATAATACCGCTGAACACATCTGATACATCAAAAACATCCGCGTCATCAAAAAGAAGAGCCCCTCCGGCATTGCAGGAAGGGCTCTTCAGCTCTTAGCTATCAGCGCTAATCGCAGGGCGGGAAAATCCGCGCCTTACAGCGACTGCATGGGATCGCGCCCGAGGAATTTGTTGAGCAGGAACAGCGGAACTACCACGGACAGGATGAGGATGGCACCGTAGGCAGAAGCCGGACCGAAGTCGCCGGAGCCGATGTACTGGAACACCTGCACGGTCATAGTGGACCAGGGACCGTAGTACAGCACGATGGTGGAACTCAGTTCGGCCAGCGTGGTCACCCACATGATGATAGCGCCGGAAATGATGCCGGGCAGCATGACAGGGACCACGACCTTCATGAAGGAACGCAGAGGCGGCACGCCAAGGTTGATGGAGGCTTCTTCCACGGAAGCGTCGATCTGATGCAGAAGTGCGGAGGTAGTCTTCACGGAGAACGGCGTCTTACGCACGAAGTACGCCAGCACAAGGATGACCCATGTGCCGGTGAGGACCACCGGGCCGGAGTTATACGTGGCGGCAAGTGCGATACCCAGTACGGAACCGGCGATGACCAGCGGCAGCATCATGACGAGGTCGAGCGTGTAGCCAGACCAGCCGCGGCGGCGAACAACGATATAGCTTACCGCCATACCGAAGAACATGCCGATGACCGTAGCCAGCGTGGACAGGAAGAAGGAGTTCAGGATAGGCCGCGGGGCCGCCTGCAGAGCGATGGCAAGGTTGTCGAGACTGAACTGGCCGTAATACATCACAGGGCCGTTCGTCTTGGTGACGGCCGCCACGAGGACCACGAGAAAGGGAGCCAGCGAAACGAACACGAGACCAGCGCAGTACAGCCATGCGAAGCGGGTCTTCCACTTGGAAAGCGGCAGGATCTCCGGCGGACGCAGGGCGGACATGGAGTAGCTCTTGCGCTCCACGAACACTTTCTGAAGTATGGTGAGGGCGAGAGTCACGATGACGAGTACGGTACTGAGCGCACCTGCCATAGAGGGGTTGCCGCCCATCTCGCTCACGAACTCGCTGTACGCCTGTTCTGCAAGGACCTTGTAGTCATTGCCGATGATGGTGGGCACACCAAAGTTCTCGATGGACATGCAGAACACGATGAGCGCGCCGGAGGCAATGGAAGGCGTGACCACGGGCAGGGTCACGGTGCGGAACACACGCCACGGAGATGCGCCAAGGTTGCGGGCCGACTCTTCCAGCGAGCGATCCACGGAATTGATGGCCGCAGAAACCATGAGGAACACGAAGGGGAAGAACTGGAGCGTGTACACCAGAACGACGCCCTGCCAGCCGTAGATGCTGGGAGTGTTCAGTCCGATGGAGTGGAAGAACTGCGTGAGTATGCCGTTACGCCCAAGGAGCAGGAGCCACGCTTCCGCGCCGATGAAGGTAGGAAGGATGAGCGGCAGCGTACCGAGCGTCTTGAGGATATTGGCGTGAGGCAGTTTGTAACGCGTGGTGAGGAAGGCGAAAGGCACACCGATGATGACCGAGAACACCGTGGCGAGACCGCTGAGGAAGATACTGTTCCACAGGCAGCGGCGGTAGAACTTGGTGGTGAACACGTCGAGGTAGTTGCCCCACGTGAATTCACCTGTATCGGCGGAAAGAAGGCTGGCCTGGAAGATGGAGCCCATGGGGTACACCACCAGCAGGAACAGCACCACTATCGCCATGAGGAACACGACGTTCCAGACGGAAAAGATGCGGAATCTGCTCATTTGCGTACCGTTACAGGGCTTTCAAAGGCAAAGCTCAGCTCCACGGCGTCGCCGGGTTCGAGCATACGCCCATGGTTCACAGAGGCGGTATCCACTCTCAGAGTGCGGCCAAGGGCTTCCACCTGATAGACGATGCTGTCGCCAAGGAACATACGTTCGCGCACGACACCGGGGAAGCGGTTCACAGAGCCGTCGCCGGCAAGCTCGATCCAGTCCGGACGGAGCATAATAGGCAGGGACTGACCGACCTCGGCGTCCTTGGCGCGGAAGGTGAATTCCACGCCGTTGGAGACAGCTTTGGCGGTCTCGCTGGCGGCGTCGAAGGCCACACATTCCGTTTCGAGGATATTGCAGGAGCCCATGAATTCGGCGGTGAAACGGTTGGCCGGGGTGAAATAGATGTCCGCAGGAGAAGCGACCTGCTGGAGATGCCCGGCATAGAAGATGGCGATACGGTCGGAAACGGCCATAGCTTCTTCCTGGTCATGGGTCACATACACCGTGGTGATGCCGAGATTCTGCTGGATACGGCGGATCTCTTCGCGCATGGAGACGCGGAGCTTGGCATCAAGGTTGGAGAGCGGTTCGTCGCAGAGAAGCACGCGGGGACGGATGACCAGAGCGCGGGCGAGTGCCACGCGCTGCTGCTGGCCGCCGGAAAGCTGACGGGGGTAGCGGCTGGCCAGATCACCGAGCTGGACGGATTCCAGGATCTCCTTCACGCGATCCTTCACTTCCTGCCCCTTGATGCCGCGGGCGCGCAGACCGTAGGCCACGTTCTCTTCCACGCTGAGGTGCGGGAACAGTGCGTAGTTCTGGAACACCATGCCGGTGTCGCGCTTATGGGCGGGAAGATGCAGGATGGATTCGCCACCGAACAGGATATCGCCCTCGTCGGGATCGTTGAAGCCGGCTATCATACGCAGCAGGGTGGTCTTGCCGCAGCCGCTGGGGCCGAGCAGCGTGAAGAACTCACCATCGCCGATGGTAAGATCGACATGATTGACCACGGTATTCTGGCCGAATCGCTTAACGATGTTCTTTAACTCTATGACCATGAAAAAACTCCGAAGGCGTGGGCACGCTGACGCACCCACGCCTGATAAGCTCTGAGAAAAAGGTTACTTGTTGAGGACGAGCTTCTTCCATTTCGCCAGGATGCTCTTCTTGGCATTGCCGGCTTCAGTGGGATCCACGTTGAAGATCTTCAGAGAGGCAGTGGCGGGCATACCGACAACTTCGGCGGCGTCAGGACGGGTGGCGCGGCGGAAGTACTTGGCGAAGATCATGTCTTCCACTTCCTTGGAGAGCAGGTAGTCCATGAACTGCTTAGCGGCTTCGGGGTGCTTGCTGCCCTTGATCATAGCCGCGCCTTCGGGGGCGGAAATGACACCGTCGGTGGGGTACACGATCTTGATCTTCTGATTACCGCCGGCAACATAACGCTGGGCGGCGTATTCCATGGTGATACCAAGGGCGAATTCGCCTTCAGCGGTACCCTTGTACACGAGGCTGGAGCTATCGAGGATGGTGGCGTTTTCTACGAGCTTTTCAAGCCCCTTGTCGCCGTACATCTGATAAAAACCGTACACCTGAGCATAAGCGGAGCCGGACTTCTCAGGGTTGCCGATAACGATCTTGCCCTTGAAGCGGGGATCCAGCAGATCGGCCCAGCTCTTGGGCATGTCGGCTTCGGGGATGAGGTCGGTATTGACCATGAAGATCATGAGATGGGTATTGGAAGCGGTCCACTTGGCGTCCTTTTCCACCAGGGAGGCATCCAGACCAGCGGCTTCGGGAGACTTGTAGGAAGCAAAGTCGGCCTTGGCGTTGTCGAGCACGGCAAGGTCGCCAGACCAGAACACGTCGCAGAGAGGATTGGCGCGTTCAGCAGCGATACGCTTCATGGCTTCGCCGGTGCCCATACGCACGGAAGTCATGGTGTGGCCGGTCTTTTCCTTGAAGCCCTGAGCGATGACATCGAGGAGTTCGGGCTGATTGGAAGAGTACAGCACCACTTCATCGGCGAGGGCGGCAGTGCCGGTAAGGCCGAGAGCGGCAAGACCGAAGACGAGACCGTTAGCCATTTTCGAAACTTTGTTCCAGACCATGCTCATGGAATTTTCCTCCAAAACTGTTTTGCGCCGTCAAGCGGCAGCCGTATGCACGGCAGTTTTCACCGCAGAATCTTCACTTTCATGCCAGAAAAAACTGCGGCAAAGCATCCTTATCAGTCATGCCGCACAGATACGGCATATTTTCGAGCATAACCTTACAATTCAGGATTGTCTATCATCCACTTCAGGAATAGCTCTGAAACGCTGAATTTTTTCGGTACTATGAGATATTTTATCCTGAAAGACATTCAAGATCAGCGTATACGGAGCATCCCCTCCCTCAGAACAGAGGAATAATGTAACCTATTGATAAAAGAGAAGTCCCACGGTCTTTGCAGGACATCGTGGGACTGTCTTAGAATACTGTGGTGGTACCCGGTGCGGGGCTCGAACCCGCAAACCCGTAAGGGTGAGGGATTTTAAGTCCCTTGCGTATACCAATTTCGCCACCCGGGCACGCCATCTTCCTATCAGCGAGCGGAACGATTGACAAGAAAAACTATGGATATCACGCGATGGAAGATCATTCCCGAAGCGGATGTCCCTTCGAAACATCAGCAGCGTTTCATCAGCTCTGCCGGGAGTGCCGTATTTTTTGCATCGGAACGAACCCTTGCCAATCCATGGTCTAACCTCTATCCTGAAAGAATGTCACTTCAAGGAGCCAGTATGACTTCTTTTGATAAAGCCATCCTGCATTTTGCCCGCCTCGACCCTTCCGGCCTTTCCCCAAAAGCTCCCGGCACTGCGGGCTCCTTCTTTTCCGTACTGCTTGCGCCATTTCTGTTTCTGCCCTTCTCCCTTCCGGGGCGGCTGGGTATCCTTGCCATCGTCTTCGTTCTCGGAGCGCTTGCCGCCACGCGGGCCGAAGCCCTGCTGGGCCGCAAGGACCCGGGCTGTATCGTCATCGACGAGCTGGTAGGACAGTGGATCGCCATGCTCCTGCTGGGGAGCTTCTCGGCGTCCTCCACATGGCGTGACGCCGCCTTCCTGCTGGTGCCCTTCATCTTCTTCCGCATTTTCGACATCCTGAAGCCTTGGCCTGTACACGCCTCGGAAAGCTGGCTCCCGGCCGGATGGGGCATCATGATAGACGACGTGTTCGCCGGGCTCTGGGCCTTGCTCTGCACATGCCTTGTCCATGCGGCCCTGACTCACTTCATCCCTGGATGCATCACTCTGTAATATCATGAAATATCTTGCTATCGACTATGGGCTCAAACGTGTGGGCATCGCTGTTTCCGACATGGACGGACGATTCGTCTTCCCCCGCTGTACACTGAAACGCGAAACCAAAGCCACGTTCTGGGCTGAATTTCTCGCCCTGCTGGAAAAGGAACAGGCCGAAGCCATCGTGCTGGGGCTCCCCTTGCATGTGGACGGTTCCGAATGTCTCACCACCAGACAGGTACGCAATTTTGCGGAATCCCTGAAACGCCGCGTGACTCTGCCCATCTACTGGATAAACGAAGCCCTGAGCAGCCATTCTGCCGAACAGGACCTTTATGAGCAGGGACTAGGCTACGCGAAAGTGAAAGAGATCGTGGACCAGCACGCCGCGGCCGTCATCCTTGAATCCTTTCTTGAACTGCCAGAAGAGCAGAGGGAGCGCGCATGAGTCAGCATGACCCCGAGCTTGAAAAGAACGACGCCCCTCTTCCCTGCCAGAACGAAAATCCGGAACCTGCCGCTGAGCCTGTCGATCCCCCCCCCTCGGAAGAGGTCCCCGCTGCACTGCAGGACTGCGACTCCCCTTCTTCAGAAGACGTGCCCTCTCCCGAACAGAAAAAACGTCATCCTCTGCTCACCCTGCTCGTCCTGATGCTCGTCATCTGCTTCGGCGCGGGCATCTACGGCTGGTATGAGGTCAGGAATTTTCTCGATACTGCCCCCGAGACTCCCGGGCACAGCATCATCATCGACATCGAACCGGGCATGACGCTGACTCAGGTCTCCGAGCGGCTCGAAACACAAGGCATCATCACCGATGCGCAACGCTTTCAGCTCCTTGCCCGCTGGGAAAACAAGGGCCGCAGTCTTCAGGCCGGGCGCTTCCTGCTGAACACCGGCTGGCAGCCCGCGCAGGTGCTGGACATGCTGGCTTCCGGGAAGTCCATGCTCTACAAGCTCACCCTGCGGGAAGGTCTGCCGTGGTGGAACGTGGCCGCCATCCTTGAACAGGAAGGATTCTGCAAAGCAGAGGACTTCGCCAAGGTCATCCGCGACCCGGAATTCCTGCATCATTGGAGCATCCCCTTCGATTCTGCCGAGGGCTTCCTCTTTCCGGAGACCTATCTGCTTCCCCATCCTCGCGAGTTGGACATGGCCGCCGCTCGTACCGTGGCTGACAGACTGGTGGAGATGTTCTGGAAGCAGGCCGACAAGATATGGCCCGACGGGCGCCCGGCACAAAGCGACCTGAAACGCCTCGTCACTCTGGCTTCCATCGTGGAAAAGGAGACCTCTGTCCCCTCGGAACGCGCCCGGGTGGCCGGGGTCTACACGAACCGTCTGAAGCGGAACATGCTGCTTCAGGCAGACCCCACCGTCATCTACGGCATGGGACCGGACTTCAAGGGACGCCTGCTCTACAAGCATCTGGACGACAAGAAGAATCCGTACAACACCTATCAGAATCCCGGTCTGCCTCCCGGCCCCATCTGCTCTTTCGGCTCAGCGGCTCTTCAGGCTGCACTCGCCCCGGAAGACCATAAGTTCCTGTACTTCGTAGCCACGGGCAAAGGCCGCGAACACACGTTCTCCAAAACTCTCAGCGAACACAACAGAGCTGTGCAGGAATACCGCGCCATCATGCGGAAGAAAAAATAATGCGCTCGTGTCTGCACAAGGAAAGAGCTGTATCGTGAGAGAGCGTAGCTCCGTCACGAGACGAAAATGTTCAACTTGCGGCAGACTGAGGCGAATTATTAAATTATATAGAGAATAAAGAGGAGCGACATTGTTTCTGTTAAAAGCCTCCTTTTATAAACATCTTTTAGTGAGGGATGACTCGCGGAGTTACTTTTGATGATCATCGTCCTTGGCGAGTGTTGGGTGTGTCTAAATCGAAGAACTATTATAAAAATAGAGTTACATATTTAAAGCCGCAAGCTGTGATGCACTGAAGACAAAAGGAAGCATTTATGGTTGCCATAGTTGGTTATATATCCTGCATTATCGTTGCATTATATTTATACTGTACATATAAAAATAGGCAGGAGAAGAAAAAGATTGAGGAGCGACATCGGCGTAATTCTCACCTTTGGAGCTGTTTGCGGGGCGCGGGATGGATGTGTTACGGATGGGAAGATTTTATCAATTATTCTTCCACGAAGCCTGAAGCGATAACGCCTGAATCGAAGAGCTACGTGCATCCTCCTGCTTACACATACTGGTATTATTGGGAGTCATATATTCCAACCCCAGCATCTGAAGCAACACGTCATTTTATTGCTCGTTTTTGCTATCAATATATGGGGAATAACCTTTGGACAAACTCTAATATCGCAAGCCGTTACCTGCACAATCAACTAAGCATTGAATTAGATTTTCAACCTCACCATGAAAATCCATCCTCTTCTCTTAGTCAGTTAGATACTGCTGAATGGGTCGAATTGTATATCCCTGAAAGTGAACATATAAAGACTGGGATTCGTGAAAAAGTTTTATATAAAAAGAATGGGCAAACAATTCATGATATATCAGAAGAAGTAAAACATCCTATATGTGTAATTTGTTTTGGAAAAATAAAACCTAAATTTGTCACTGCACGGATTGCTATTTGCCAAAGGTGTATTAATCTGATTCGCGACTCTATTATCGACTCGGCACGGATAAATAAAATTATCCTAAACACTTCCTTTCGTCTTAGATGTCAAGAAAACGAACTCTTGGCAGGAGTGATAGGAAAAAGGCTTAGAGCCGAGGAAAGGGAGGCTATTCGTTTACGAAGGGCGCTTGAGCTGGGTATTTTGATCTCTGAAAGTTCTCCAGTTCAAGACAGACCGGAAAAAAAAGATTGGGAAAAACTACGAAATCTTGTAATGAGAGAAGATGGCAAGAGGTGTGCTCTTTGTAACTCTGAAAAAAATCTACAGTTACACCATATAATTCCTCTTTTTCAGCGAGGATCAAATATCCAACAAAATCTTATTTTGTTGTGTAATAGGTGCCATAAAAAGCAACATTCTTTTTGGGTATAAATTAAAACCACTCTTTTTACGAGTGGTTTTAATTTATACCATGAAAACTTACACTGCCATGAGCGCAGGAATCTGGGAAACGAAGGCCAGCTCAAGGATGTACAGGGGCAGGAGCGCCAGCACCGTACGCGACCAGGGAAGATCCAGAGCATATTTGCAGCCGATGAAGGTCGCCAGTACGAACCAGATGGAGGCGATGATACTGCCCACCATGGGAACGATGCACAGGACCAGCGGGGCGGCGCTGTAGCATACCACTCGCAGAGTCGTGGCGAAGTCTGCACGGTCTGGG
>JAFWYI010000010.1 GCA_017522745.1 Mailhella sp. | reverse complement strand
GTTCGGGCGGCATGAGATGGGCGTTCTGGAACTGCCCCGGCTGCCCCCATTCATCCACCGTGAGTACGCTTATGGAATCCAGCCGCAGGAAGAGCAGGTCCATGAGGTCTTCGCGGGAAAGCCCTTCAGGGGCGAGATGCGTATGCAGGAGGCGCAGACCGCGCAGGCGTCCGGCCCCTGTGCGGGCATGGGGCAGCTCAGGGATCATGATGGACGCAGTGTCGCCTACGATGACCATGTTCACGCGGCCCTGCCGATCGATGACGAGGCCTATCTGGCGTGCGATGAGGCGAGAGAGGGCGGCAAGTTCATGGGCCTGTTCCGGGCTGTACCCGCCCACAGGCGAATAGCGGCGCTGTCCGAGGCGGGTCAGCGCTTTCATCTCACTGGGCTTCAGACCAGCGGTATTTCCTTCCACTCGAGCGGCGATGGCGGGCCTCCAGTTGGCGATAAAGGTTAATTGATCTGGATCTCGCCCAGCGGTTTCTGCAGGCTGTACCAGAATTTGAAGGCGGCATCCCACTGAGCAAAGCTGACGATGCTTTCATCGTGGGGAGCGTCGGGGGGCAGGGCATTGCCTTTGAGGTCGATCTCGTTGTTGGCCAGTTCCTGTACCCAGGCGTTGAACCAGTCCAGCTCACGGCGGAAAGCCATGTCGCCGGAAAGAGCTGCGAGCTGTTCGTTGAAGGCATCGGACCCCGGTTCCAGACCGGCGCGGCGGCCAAGGCAGGCAAACACAGCGTCACGCGAGCGCTCCATGGAAATGGGCTGACCCTGAAGAGCGTCCAGGATTTCCACGAGTTCCAGATCTTCCGCTCTGGCTCCGGTCTGATAGTCGGCGGGAACGTCGATGACAGCGTCGTTCCCTTCGTCGGACGCCTGAGGCTGTTCACCTTCACCGAGAGGGGCATCGGCGGCAAAATAGAAGCGGAGCCAATGCTCATAGCGCAAGGCTTCAAGAAAAAGTTCGGCAAAGGATGCAGACATGGTTCCTCCTCGACTGCTGGATTGGGAGCGCTCTTTCAGAGTGAGAGTATCTTAGTACTAAATCGGTGGGCAGAGAAGTCAAGAGCCGTGGTCCGTGGCGGAGGCCTGAAAGGCTCGTAAGTGATGGACCCCGCCTGCAGGAAGAGCCGCCCCGGTCTCCCGGAACGGCTCTTCGATATACAGCGGGCCGAAGCCCGGTGGAGGTCTTACATGACGCCCTGTTCGATCATGCTGTCGGCGACCTTACGGAAGCCGGCGATGTTGCCGCCCATCACGTAGTTGCCGGGCTGGCCGAATTCTTCAGCGGTATCGTGGGCAGCCTTGAAGATGCCAGCCATGATGCCCTTGAGCTTGTTGTCCACTTCCTCGAAGGTCCAGGCGGTCATGCCGGCATTCTGTTCCATTTCGAGCTGGCTGGTGGCCACGCCGCCGGCGTTGGCACACTTGGCAGGGCCGTAGCAGATGCCGGCTTTGAGGAAGGCGGCAGTAGCTTCAAGGGTGGAAGGCATGTTGGCGCCTTCGCTGACGAGGATGCAGCCCTTGGCGAGCAGATTGTTGGCGTCAGCAAGGGTGACTTCGTTCTGCGTGGCGCAGGGGAAGGCGAGCTGAGCGCCCACGTTCCAGACGGGATGTTCATCGGCGGGGTAGTCGGCCACAGGAATGTAGGTGGCGTCCTTGCAGAGTTCGGCGTAGCGGGTGAGGGAAGCGCGTTCCACTTCCTTGACCTGCTTGAGGATCTCCAGATTGATGCCATCGGGCTGGTAGATGCAGCCCTTGGAGTCGGAAACGGTCACAGGCTTGGCGCCAAGCTGATACAGCTTCTGAATAGTGTAGATGGCCACGTTGCCGGAACCGGAAACAGCGGCGACCTTGCCCGCGATTTCCTGGCCGACGGCCTTGAGCATGTTCTCGGCGAAATACACGTTGCCGAAGCCGGTGGCTTCCTTGCGGACCAGAGAACCGCCCCACTTGAGGCCCTTACCGGTGAGCACGCCTTCGTAGCGGCTGGTGAGGCGCTTGAACTGACCGTACATGTAGCCGACTTCACGGGCGCCCACGCCGATGTCACCGGCGGGAACGTCGATGAGGGCGCCGACATAGCGGGAAAGTTCCGTCATGAAGGCCTGGCAGAAGCGCATGATCTCAGCATCGGACTTGCCCTTGGGGTCGAAGTCCGCACCACCCTTGGCGCCGCCGAGAGGCAGACCAGTGAGGCTGTTCTTGAAGATCTGTTCAAAGCCGAGGAACTTCAGGATGCCCTGATTCACGCTGGGATGGAAACGGATGCCGCCCTTGTACGGACCGATGGCGGAATTGTACTGCACACGGTAGCCATTGTTCACCTGCACCTTGCCATTATCGTCCGTCCAGGCCACGCGGAATTCAACGAGGCGTTCCGGGACCACGATGCGTTCGAGGATGCCATTTTCTTCGTACTTGGAGTCCTTTTCGAACAGGGGCTGCAGAGAGAAGAGAACTTCTTCCACGGCCTGAAGGAACTCGGGCTGATGGGAGTACTTGGCACGAAGGCCGTCCATGACGCGCTGCACATAGCTGGAGGACATATTTCCGCTCCTTGGAGGAATGAACAGGGGTTTCCTGAAGGTTTCGTATTGCTTTTTCAGAATTGCGATTCTGACATTTTTGTCAAAATTAAATTTTGAAAAAGGTTGACGTCTTTGAATTATCCCTATTTTGTCCGATAATCAACCATCATCAACGACAAAAATGAAAAAATTCGTATTAAGTAATTTGTTGAGGCCGGCATTTTTGTTTAACGAAAAAAGGCCGAAGCACAAAGCTCCGGCCTTTCGTATATTATTGCTGCCTGAAATTAGAAATCAGGGGTGCATTCGAGGCTGAGGTCGTTCGGGATGACCATGACGGGGATGCGGGTCTTGCCGATGATGCTTTCGGAAGGCTTGTTGAACCAGCCGCCGAAGAGACCCTTGGTGGACATGCTGCCGATGATGATGAGGTCGGCGCAGTGCTTGTCGATAACGCGGAGCATTTCTTCTTCCACCTTGCCTTCAGCGAG
>JAFWYI010000144.1 GCA_017522745.1 Mailhella sp. | reverse complement strand
CGTGGTGTTGGACGTGGCATCGGGCGTGGGAGACGTGCCCACGAATTTTCCCGCCGCCGTGTAGTTGATGGCGATGGAGCCGTTTTTAGTGCCGTCCGGCGAGTAGGCGATGACGGACGTATTCGTCGTGCCGTCTTTAGCTACCGATGTGCGGCACTGACCGATGGCAGTACCCGTCGCATCCAGCATCTTGATGCCAGTAAGTCTGGTACTGGAGGGGAGCGCTTCCACCGTGACGGCGTTGTTCTTGATATTGACATACGCGTTCGTGGACCCCGTATTCGTGAAAACGAGATTGCCATCGAACGAGTTGAGTGCCACCTCGACCCAATCCGCAAAAGGTCCACCGTATTCAGGCTTTGTCCTGCGCCAGAAAACACGGTTTGCGTTGTCAGATTTACCAACGACATAGACGACTTGAAGTAAGCGCGCATACGAGGAGATCGACCCCGCAGAGCCGACTCGCACGACCTCGACGATGGCGTCCGCGAGTCCGGCTATCGGCGCCCCCGAGGTGGTCGAATCCCACCGCACGTGATACCTGCCCGGCGTGCGTACCTTATCCATGTTGTTTTCGTACGGATTCTCGGACGTCTCCGGCAGGTCGATGAACGGCAGGCTGGTTGGCGAATACGTGCCAGTGGAGTCGAGATAGTCCGCGGTGATGACCTGATTGCCAGTGGAGCCAGCGGGCGTGGTGGGGACGGTGACGTTGCCTGTGAACGTCTTCGCCCCCGCGATGGTCTCCGCGCCCGACTTATGGACGACGGCGGCGTCCAGCGCAGAAACGGCGCTCTCGCGGGCCGCGACCTCATCATCAATGGACTCGTCCAGCGCGGCAACGGCCTTCTTCCGGGCGGCCGCCTCGTCGCTGATGGCCTTGTCCTGCGCGGCGTCTTTGGCAGTCTGCGCCTGGTCCCGCGCGTCCTTCTCTGTCTTTACGTCGGCCATGAGCTGACGGATGGCGTTGTTGATGCCGCTGGGCGGGCAGCCTTCCGCGATGTTGATGCCCGATATGGTGGTGTTGAGGTCGGCGTCGATGTGATAATCGGAAACGGACATGATACCTCCTAGAGCAGACCGAGCAGACCGCCGATGCCTGCGCCCACGGCAGTGCCTATGCCCGGCATGAGGCTGGTGCCCAGTGCCGCGCCCGAAGCCGCGCCGCCAAGCACGGAACTGGCGGTACTCTGCTGACCGGTGGTGGTCTTGGTGCTGCCGTAATTGCCCTGGATGAGCTGATTATAGTTGAAGAGCGCTTGCAGCGGGGCCTGCTGGGCGTGGTTCCAGCGCTCGATATCGGCGTTGGTGAGCTGCTGGGCGTAGGCGTCCTGCGCGGCACCGGCTTCGGAAAGGGCCGCGGCGTCGGCATAGCGCTGATTGGCGAGCTGCTGGGCCACCTGCGCGGCGCTTATCTGCTGGGCCACGCCGCTGTTCTGGAGCGCACCCGCGTTCTGGGCGGCGCTGAGCTTCTGCGCCCAGTCCTGCTGCTGGAGAGCCGCCATGTCCTGCGCGGCGGAAAGCCGGGTATCGAGGGCGGCATCGTAGAGCTGAGCCGCGGTCTGCGCGTTGGCGGCGTTCTGCGCCACGCCCGCGCTGTACTGCTGGGAGGCGCTTTGCGCGGCGGCGAGCTGGCTATCATAAGCCTTGGAGAACATTTGCGAATAGATGTCGCCAAGGGCATCGGACCGGGCGTTTTCGTGGGCGCCGGAACCGTAGCGCCCGGCGGCGCTGAAGCCGCTGTCTATCTTCGCGGCGGCCTGACCGGCGGCATCGGCGTAGAGCGCGGAACTGTAGGGATTCACGGCGCTGGTCATCTGCTGGAGCGCGGCGAGTCCGGCGTTCCCGGCGTTGACATCCTGCGAGGCGAGCCCCTGCAGCGCAGCCAGAGCCGTGTTGCCGGAAAGCGCCTGAGCGGACACATCGCCCAGCGCGGCATAGCCCGCGTTCTGGTTCAGGCTGTCTTTCTTCGTGAAATCCTTGAGGAATTCCAGCCCGGAATTCGCCCCCTGCGTCTGCCCGGAGCTGATGGCGTCCATGGCCTGCTGGGCGTTGCCTATGCTGGCGGAACCCTGCGTGGCACGCTCGGCCTGCATCTGCAGAGCCTGCTTCGTCCAGTCGGACTGCGGGGCCACCGTCTGCCCGGAGTAGTAGTCCGGGGCGAGCTGACCGCTCTTGTAGAGGCTCTGCGCCTCGGAGAAAACTTCCTTGAGATAGGGCTGCTGACCGCTCCACGGATCAGCCTTCTGCACGGTGGTACCTCCGCTGCTTCCCATAAAAACTCCTTTGATGATGACAGGTTACAGAAAAGCCGCCCATGCGGGCAGGCTATTGCGACTGAACACGGTTACAAGCCCTGGCACGTTGCGGGCCTCGTCGAAGCGCCAGCACAGACCGGGCGCCATGCCCACTTCCTCGCCGCCGAGCGTGCGGATGAAACGCAGGGCGCGTTCATCGTCGCCGGGGGTGATGCCGATGAGCGTGTCGAGCTGGCGCGGCGTGCCCAGCCCCTCCCACAGCGCGGCCCCCAGCCCGAACAGCGCCGCCGCCCGGATGACAGGCAGACGCGGCACCCCCGGGAAGCCGCAGGTGCGGGTCGTCCCGCAGGGCAGCATGGCGAAATGCACGTGGGCGCTGGTGCCCTGCCTCTGCGTGAAGTAGCAGAGCCCCACGGTCTCGCCGCGGAACGTGACCAGCCACGCGTTGATGTGCGGCTGGCGCATCCAGCGGCAGAAGCCTTCGGCGTTGAGGGGCGGGGCGTCGAAGCCTATGCGGCGCTCTCGCCCCGCGAGACGCAGACGCTCCCAGAAGTCCTCGAAGGCGGCGTCCGTCAATTCACTTTTGTAGATACGAGAGAACTCTCCCATGATGCGTCCTTTGCTGTTTGCGGCGTGTGTGATGAGGGGGATGTGGGGAAAATGGAAGGAGGGAAGGAAGGGAGGG
>JAFWYI010000143.1 GCA_017522745.1 Mailhella sp. | reverse complement strand
TCCATAGTCGGCACCCAGATCATGGGTACAGTACACCCCCGCAATGCGTTCCTTAAAGCCTTTCCCGGCAGCAGGAGCATACTGCTTGCCACCTTCAAGACGCAGGAACACGCCCTCCGTCTGAAGGACTGGGCGGCAAAGAACGATGGCGGCGATGTCGAGATCCGTTCCATCCCCATGACCGTGGGGACGGAGGACTGCGCCGCCGCTGTGATCTCCCGCATCGCCGAAGAAGCGGCCGCAAATGGCGACCGTGTCTACTTCAATGTTGACGGTGGCCTGAACTACCTCATCGCCGACTGCGTCCTCGTGCTCAACGACTGGAAGCCCGTACTGCTCCAGTCTTCCGAAGCGCGTTCTCTTGCCTGCGATACGGCAAGCGGCCTTGTGGAATGTCTGCCCAGCCCGGACCTGCTTTCCGTGCGCGATATCCTTGAACTTCAGAATGCCGACTGGAGCCAGTCGCCGTCTACTGGCGCACTCTCTTACTGGTGCGGAAAATACGACATCGCCCTGCCTGAAGGCTGTATGGAAAAGGTCGTCATTGATGGCATAACCTTTGATCTCGCCTGGAATCCGGGAAGCAACCGTATCAACTTCCTCAAGGATTTTCGTTCGCGGTCCGGCAGTTCGGAAGAACGACTCGCCGTTGAGCGCAACCTCACGCATTGGGCATCCGACAGGACGCGTAGTGCGCAGATCTACGATCGCAAGGTCTATGCTATCGTCAGCGATGCTAAGACCGAGCATCGTCTGCATTCTGAATCCTGCGGCAAGATCGAGGTATGCAATTGTGAAGCCGAGTTTGGTGAACGGGCTCCTCTGCGTGAAAAACTGCGGAAGATCTTCTCCCGCAAAATCGCACTCAAGGATACGGTGGAAATGCTCAAGGCTCCGGCACAGACCAAGGAACGCCCGCTGGAAGATGATACTCTCATCGTCAGCGTCGGTACCAATATCGTGCCCACGCTCGTTGCACTGCGTTCGCATAAGCCCAAGCACGCCGTTCTCTGCTGTACCAAAAATCTTGAGGAGCATGCAGAACGTATTCGTTCCAGCGCTGAGATTTTCGGGCTGGAGTCTGTGCGCATAGTCCGTGTTGCGGTGGAGGGCAGTTACTTCGAAAAACTCCTTCCTGTGCCCGCGGAAGGCGCGCGCGTCAGCACCAACATCACCCCGGGAACGAAGGGGCATGGGGCTATGCTGGCCCACTGGGGGCGCACCCACGGTTGCTCCGTGTGGTCCATCGACAACAGGCTGGGACGTTGCGTCCCCTTGTATGCTCCGCGAGGGGAACAGCCTGTCGAGGCCGTTCCGTGCGATATGGAGACCCGTTTCCGGGTGGAAGGCGTCGAGCTTCTTCAGTCCGGCGATTTCCCGCATGATGAGCTGGAGCTGTATCAGGGGCTCCTTGCGTTTATGCGTGTGGCGCTTGAGTCTGGAAAAGATGGCGCCGTTTTTAAGGAAGATGTTTCTGTCGAAGGCATGAGTCTCCGGCTCGTCTCCAAAAACAGGAAACGCTGGAAACTGGAGAGGAACGGCTCTGCCTATGAATTTTCTTTCGAAGGCGGAGAATGGCTGGAAAAACTCGCCGCCGTGGCGATGGCAGAAGCTGGTTTCGAAGATGTTCGCTACCGGATCCGTTTCAGCTGGCCGGAAGAGATAGAAAAAGACATCAGGCAGAAGCACGTAGAGCGCATCGATTCGACGACGGAAGTCTTTTCTTTGGATCTGGATACGATAGGCAGCTGGAAGAACGATATCGTCGTGATATCCTGCAAGTCGAATCCGTATTTTCCCAAAGATACTGCGGCTGACGAGATCGCCGCCACTGGCGAACGTCTTGGACGCTTTGCTTTGCGTATGCTCCTGCATATTGGAGTGAAAAAGCCTTTCCTGCACGGAGAAAAGGTTATGGTCTTTGGCTGGCGCACGCTCTGCCAGAAGGAAGAATTTCTCAGGATCATTGAAAATCTGCGTTCTGCGCAGAGAACGACGGAGGAATAATGGAACGCCAATTGGCCTTTGTAAAACTGGAAGTATGTGGCATCCAGAAGTTTCTCTGCTCTACAGGCAAGCTGAAAGAGATGCTCGGCGGCTCCGAAATCATCGACAGCCTGCCGGAAAGTTTTCTGTCTGACAGACTGCAGGAACTGTCTCTGCGAGCAGTCGAACGCCCCGAGCAGGGCAGAGACTGGTACATAGAGATACAGAGAGGTGCTGGTGCCATCTGCCTCATCATGCCTGACCGCGAGAAGGCCGCGGAATTTTTGGCATGCTTCTCTGAAGCCGCTATAGAACGCTACCCCGGTCTTCCTCTGTACGGTACACAGGTCCCCATGCAGTGGGATGTGGATTCGTACCGGCAGGCGCGCCGGGATGCGGAAAACAGCATAGACGAACAGCGAGCCTTGAGCCCGGTTTCCAGCGGTACTCGTATGCTTCCTGTTCTGGAATCGGCTCGCCTGGATGGTTTTCCGGCCTGCGCCAAGGATAAAGATGATCTTATCTCTGTCGCTTCGGCTACCCGCAGGACAAAAGAATGTCTCAGCGCTTCACAGGAAAGACTTCGTAGTCTCACCGATGCTCCAGACGGCGTAGACGTGCTGTGGGAAGACGACCTCAGCAAAATGCTGGGAGGAGAAAAATCCAGAGTTGCCCTTATCCATATCGACGGCAATGACCTCGGTAAGCTCTTCAGGAAAAAGCTCGAAGAGGGCAAAGATCTGCCTCTCGAAAAGAGCATCGCTGCCATGAAGGAGCTTTCCGAAACCGTTTCTCGCGCTAATGCAGCGGCGTTCAAAGCCTCAGTGAAAGAAGTCGTCAGCTACGAGATGAGGCGGAAGGCTGTAACGCAGTACACTATGCCGCTCCGTCCTC
>JAFWYI010000142.1 GCA_017522745.1 Mailhella sp. | reverse complement strand
CGCGGCCGGCCACGTCGTCGGACTTGACGGTCAGGAATTCCTGCAGCAGGTACGAGGCGCCGTAGCCTTCGAGGGCCCACACTTCCATTTCACCGAGACGCTGGCCACCGAACTGGGCCTTACCGCCCAGAGGCTGCTGCGTAACGAGGCTGTAGGGGCCAGTGGAACGAGCGTGGATCTTTTCGTCAACGAGGTGATGCAGCTTGAGGTAGTACATCACGCCGGTGGTCACACGGTTGGCGAAGGGTTCACCGGTGCGGCCGTCATAGAGAACGGTCTTACCATCATTGGAGAGACCGGCACGTTCCAGCCACGACCAGATCTGCTCTTCTTCAGCACCGTCGAACACGGGGGTCTTGGTGATGATACCCTTGCGGAGGCCGAGGACGGCCTTGCGGAGAGTATCGTCATCCATGCTGTCCACCAGTTCGTCGATGGTCATGCCATCGGCACGGGCGGCAGGCAGATCGGCAGCGAAGATGTCCTTCACTTCAGCACGGATGGTCTCCATGGCGGTACCGCCATCGACCATCTCGGCCAGCTGGCGACCAAGTTCCTTGGCGGCCCAGCCCAGATGCGTTTCCATGATCTGACCGATGTTCATTCGGGAAGGCACGCCGAGGGGGTTCAGCACCACGTCCACGGGGCGACCGTCCTTGAAGAAGGGCATATCTTCTTCGGGCAGGATCATGGAGACCACACCCTTGTTACCATGGCGGCCGGCCATTTTGTCACCCACGGACAGCTTACGCTTGATGGCGATATGGACCTTGACCATCTTGATAACGCCGGGAGGCAGGTCATCGCCTTCCGTAGCCTTGTCACGCTTGGCGTCGTACAGCTTCTTGATGACATCGAGCTGACGGTCGTAAGCGGCGATCATCTCAACGATCTGCTCGTCGATCTCCTTATTGCGAAGGATGCCTTCGAGCTTCTTGAGAGGCAGTTCCTGCATCACTTCCCAGGTGAATTCGGTACCGGCTTCAGCAAGGATCTCGCCCTTGCGCTTGCCAGCGATGGCGGTAGCCAGGACCTGGCCTTCCATCAGAGGACGCATACGCTCGCGGGTGCGCTCGGTAAGGGCGCGGACATGGTCCATTTCCTTACGGTCGAGCTTGGCGATCTCATAGGCTTCGATCTCGCGGGTACGGTCGTCCTTTTCACCGGAACGGCGGTTGAACACCTTCACGTCGATGACGGTACCTTCGATGCCCGGGGGCACCTTGAGGGAGGTGTTCTTCACGTCGCGGGCCTTGTCGCCGAAGATAGCGCGGAGCAGCTTTTCTTCGGGAGTGAGCTGAGTCTCACCCTTGGGGGTGATCTTACCCACGAGGATGTCGTCGGGCTTCACGGAAGCGCCGATGCGGATGACACCGCTGGCGTCGAGGTTGTGAAGCATATCGTCGCCCACGTTGGGGATATCGCGGGTGATTTCTTCAGGTCCGAGCTTGGTGTCACGAGCGGCCACTTCGAATTCTTCGATGTGGATAGACGTATAGATGTCGTCACGCACGGCACGTTCGGAGATGAGGACGGCGTCTTCGTAGTTGTAGCCGCACCAGGGCATGAAGGCCACGACGAGGTTCTTACCGAGGGCAAGTTCGCCGTTTTCGATGCCGGGGCCGTCGGCGAGCACGTCGTTCTTCTTCACGCGCTGACCGGGGTAGCAGGTGGGCTTCTGGCCGAAGCAGGAGTTCTGGTTCGACTTATGGTACTTCAGGAGGTCGTAGCTGCGAACGCCGCCACGGCTTTCCATGTAAAGGTTGTCGTAAGCGACGATGACGCGTTCAGCGTCGGCATAGCGGACCACGCCGTCGCCTTCAGCGAGGAGGCAGGCGCCGGAGTCGCGGGCCACGTCGTATTCCATGCCGGTGCCCACGAGAGGACGTTCGGAACGGAGAAGCGGCACAGCCTGACGCTGCATGTTCGAACCCATGAGTGCGCGGTTGGCGTCGTCATGTTCGAGGAAGGGGATCAGCGCAGCAGAGATGGAGACCATCTGGCTGGGCGAGATATCCTGCAGGGTCACTTCGTCGCGGGTAGCCATGAGCACGTCGCCACCGGTGGAGCGGACGGTCATGTTGTCTTCAGTGAAACGGCCGTCGGTATCGACAGGAGCATTGGCCTGAGCGATGATCTGGTCCTTTTCGCAGGAAGCGTCGAGATGCACGATCTCTTCGGTCTTGCAGCCGTCACGAACCACGCGATAGGGAGTTTCGATGAAGCCGTATTCGTTCACCTTGGCGTAGGTGGTCAGCGAAACGATAAGACCGATGTTCGGACCTTCAGGAGTTTCGATGGGGCAGATACGACCGTAGTGAGAGGTATGGACGTCGCGCACTTCGAAGCCGGCGCGTTCACGAGTAAGACCACCGGGGCCCAGAGCGGAAAGACGACGCTTGTGGGTCACTTCCGACAGGGAGTTGGTCTGGTCCATGAACTGGGAGAGCTGAGAAGTTCCGAAGAATTCCTTCAGCACAGCAGCCACAGGCTTGGGGTTGATAAGGTCGTGAGGCATCAGGGAAGCGACTTCCTGGATGCTCATGCGTTCCTTGATGGCGCGTTCCATGCGCACGAGGCCGATACGGTACTGGTTTTCCACCAGTTCGCCCACGAGACGCACGCGGCGGTTGCCCAGATGGTCGATATCATCGGGAGCGCCGTTGGAGTCCTTCATGGTCACGAGGACCTTGATGGCGGTGATGATGTCTTCGTCGGTGAGGGTCAGCAGATCCTTGTCGGAGGAAAGGCCCAGACGGAGGTTCAGCTTGTAGCGACCGACCGCGGAGAGATCATAGTAATCGGCGTTGCGGAACAGGTCGTCGAAGTAGCTGGCAGCGATCTCGGGAGTAGGCGGAGAGCTGGGACGCAGACGACGATAGATCTCTTCCTGAGCCTTCTCGGTGCTCGTGGTCTTGTCGAGCATGAGGGTGTCGCGGATGGAGGAAGAGGTGTCGGCACCCTTGGTGTGAAGGATGACAACGTCGGTCACACCGGCTTCCAGCATCTGTTCCACGAGGGGAGCGTTCACTTCGTCGGCAGCTTCAGCAATGATCTCGCCGGTAGCGGCGTTCACCACGTCTTCACCGAGGAAGAGGCCGTTCAGGGATTCCGGAGCGACTTCGATCCACTCGACTTCAGCACCGGCGATCTTGCGCCAGTCACGCTTGTTCAGCTTCTTGCCGGCCTTGGCGAGCACGTTGCCTTCGGCGTCAAGGATGTCGCTGAACGCGATGCGATCCTTGTCGTTGGCGTACAGATCGGCATTGGCCTTCATGAGCAGGCGGCCACCGTCGAAACGGTAGACTTCCTTCTTGTAGAAGGTGTCGAGGATCTGGCTCTTGGACATGCCCATGGCCTTGAACAGGATGGTGGCGGGCATCTTACGACGACGGTCGATGCGGACATAGAGGATGTCCTTGTGGTCGAAGTCGAAGTCGAGCCAGGAACCACGCATGGGAATGACACGGCAGGAGTACAGCACCTTGCGGGAGGTGTGGGTCTTGCCGCCGTCATGTTCGAAGATGATGCCGGGAGAACGCTGGAGCTGGTTCACGATGACGCGTTCGGTACCGTTCACGATGAAGGTGCCCTTCTCGGTCATCAGGGGAAGGGTACCGAAGTAGATGTCCTGTTCCTTACCGTCACGGTAGGTGCGGGTATTGGAAGCTTCATCCACGTCGTAGATATCGAGACGCACCTTGATACGCACAGGAGCTTCGTAAGTCAGACCCTTGGAGATACACTCGGCCTGATCATACTTGGGCTCGCTGATTTCATAGCCCAGATATTCCAGGCTGGCAGTACGGTTGAAGTCTTCGATGGGGAAAACAGAGCGGAAAACGCCTTCGAGACCGGCGTTAGGATCGCGTTCCGAGTCCTTACGGCCTTCCTGAAGGAAAGCGCTGTAAGAGTCCACCTGAAGATTCAAAAGGTGCGGAATGGGAATGGACACTTTGATTTTGCCGAATTGCTTCGTAAGCTGACCCATTACTTTACCTCTGAATGGCAGTTGTCCGGCCCAGTGCCGGGATATTGACGTACGTGGCAGGCGGCCCCAGAAATAGGACACAGAAAAACAGACAACGAAAGCCCCCGTTTCCGATTCCCGGAAAGGGGCGTTGCCTGCGGTCTATGGCATCGTTTTCTTTGGACTTTTCAATGGTTGATGCCTGCGATCCGTTCGTAGTGATAATCCAAATGAGTTATTAAACTTAGCTTTTTATCAATAAAATAGCAAGTCTTTTATCTCTGGAAGGCCAATTTTTAAACATAGCCAAGATTTTTATCAAATTCAATAGGCAAAGCTAGTTGACAAAGACCAAAATGACAATTTTTTCAAAATTTTATCTGCTTCCTTGAGAAGGCACAGGGTTATGACTTCTGGCCTCCCAGCACTGCTTCCCCCTCCCCTCTCGATCGTGCCGAACGAAGGAGGCGTTAATACAAAAAGCCCCCTCTTGCGAGGGGGCTCGAAAATCACATCGCTGTGACCGGGAACTTACTTGATTTCGACGGTAGCGCCGGCTTCGGTGAGTTCCTTCTTGGCAGCTTCGGCGTCTTCCTTGGACACGGCTTCCTTCAGGGTGGAGGGAGCGCCGTCAACCTTATCCTTGGCTTCCTTGAGGCCGAGGCCGGTCAGAGCGCGCACGACCTTGATCACGCCGATCTTGTTGGCGCCGACTTCCTTGAGGATAACGTCGAATTCGGTCTTTTCTTCTTCAGCGGGAGCGGCAGCGGCGGGAGCAGCGGCAACGGCAACAGCGGGGGCAGCGGCGGACACGCCGAACTTTTCTTCGAGTTCCTTGATGAATTCGGCCAGTTCGAGCACGGTCATGTTGGCGATGAACTCAACAACCTGTTCCTTGGTGATAT
>JAFWYI010000141.1 GCA_017522745.1 Mailhella sp. | reverse complement strand
CGCACGAAGCATTTTTTTTCGAAGCGTGGAATAGTGAATGCCAAGAATGTCCGTAGCTCCTCCAGCGCCGGTAAGTTTCATACCGGTTTTATCCAGTACCTTCTGAAGGTAGCGCCGTTCCAGCTTATCCAGCGTTGGCCAGTCCGAAATGGGAAGCGTGCATTCAGTATCGTCCTGTCGATAGGAGTCTCTGGCTTGCGGTTCCTCAGAAACAAGGGCAAAAGATCCATTCTCCCACAGGATGAGAGAATACTCGATAAGATGTTCCAATTCACGGATATTGCCAGGCCAGTCATGGGCGTAAAGGCGATTGAGTTCTCTCTCGGAAAGATCTGGAACGGGCTTGTCCGGGCAGCAGCGTTTGACCTTTTCTTGCAGGAAATACGAAGCAAGAATGGCGATATCTCCTTTCCTATGCCGCAACGAAGGTACGTTCATGGGGAAGACCGCCAGTCTGTACCAGAGATCCTGTCGGAATGTTCCCTCCTTGACCATTTGTCGGAGATCACGCTGAGTGGCGGCGATGATACGAAAATCCACAGGGATGGAGCGTGTTCCGCCCAACCTTGTGACTTCTGGATTTTCCAGGATACGCAGCAGGCGAACCTGTGCCGAGAGTGGCATTTCTCCTATTTCATCTAGAAAGAGTGTCCCGGTATGGGCCTGTTCGAAACATCCGGGGAATGTAGTGCTGGCTCCTGTAAAGGCGCCGCGTTCATAGCCGAAAAGCTGGGCTTCCAGCAGAGATTCCGGCAGGGCTCCGCAGTTGAGGGCAATAAAAGGTTTGTTTTTTCGGGGAGAAAGCTCATGGATGGCACGGGCGGCACACTCCTTGCCTGTCCCAGTTTCTCCCAAAAGAAGGACTGGTGTAGGGGTGGGGGCCACTTTACGGAGTTTGGAACAGAACAGGCTCAGACTTGGGCACATGGTGAGCTTGTCGAAATGAGATGCTGTGGAAAAAACGTAAGGATCCTGGGGTGATAATGGGGTAAGTCCAGAAGTGAGTGCTTCGGCAAGGGGCTCGAAGCAGCGGCGTATGATGGAGGCGTTCTCTGGGGAGAAGAGATACTTTTCGTCGGAGAAGAAGCCAACAAGTAAAGAATAAGATTCTCCAATGAAAAAGGGCCAGCGCAGAAGGGATTTATGATTGAGAAAAGGTAGATAGGAGTAGCGTGGATCGTTGATGAGATCTTCTGTCTGGAGCGGGGTGAGATCGTTGCAGATATGTTCAGTCGTAAGGTCTTTGGGGCTGATATTTGCCAGAGGAGAACTTTGCCGGAAGAGTGTTTCCTTGCTGCGATTCAGGAAGGAATCCATCAGCGTAACCACAAACGACAAGTCCCGGGAGAGATGCATGATGACGATGCGTTCCACCGGGAGATAAGGCTTCAGGAGGCCGATGAGTACAGAGCAGGCGGTCTGCAAACCGCTTGTCTTGTACGCCAGCTTGGTACGGAGGACGATTTCTTCAATGGCGGCGTCTGTAAGGGGCATGGTATCTCGCTGTGGGCTGAGCATATTGGTCATAGGAATGTCCAGCATAACCACAGCGGCGGAGCCGCACAAGTACGACTCCGCCGGTTTGAGGTTTTTACTTCCATTTATTCCTGTATTCGGTTTTCACCTCGCCGTTTTCCAGGAAGACATTGAGCTGTTTTTCCGCCAGCAGGGGGTTGGTGAAGCGGAAATCGGCTCGTCTATGATAGGCGCGGCTTTCCTGCCTGGCCTTGGCGGCATGCATGATAGCTAGGCCGCAGTCGCTGAGGTCGATGACTTCAGCCAGACGCATAAGGGTATGGGAGTTGGGGGCGATAGCCGTTTCAAACATTTCCTGCCGCATCTGTTCCAGATAGGCGATGCCGGCATTGAGGATGTTTTCGGTACGAACTCGTTCAGGGCCGGCCGGAGCGTAGTCACTCATGATCTGCTGGAGAGCAAAGTTGGCTTCCCGCCAGTCCGGGCCAACCTTCCGCTCTGCAAAAGAGGAGTAGAAGGCCATACGTTCCTGAACCTGTTCGTTCTCTTCCAGGGGCAGAAAGTCTAGATTGCGGGCATCTGCAGCGGCATTCTGACCACCTATCATACCAAAGTATGCTGCAGGATGGATGCCTGCACCGCCGTTGCCTACCATATCGCCTGCGGCGAACAGACCGGGAACGGAAGTTTCAGCCCGTTCATTAATCTCAATACCGCGCCCATGGAGTGTGGGCTCGTAGGGCATGAACTCAAAGGCGTTTTCCGCAGGGTCGAGCTTCTTGTCATCCATGTAGTTGACCATGGCGCTCAGTCCCTCGGAGAAAAAAGCCTTACGCTGGAAGGCCAGCTGTTCGGGGGTGGCCCCCGAGCAGTCCTGATATGCGGGGCCGGAGCCATCGCGCAGAACATCGGAGAAGGCTGTGTTCCATACGTCACCCGTGATATCGCCGTAGTAGATATCGGGCTTGGTTGCGAACGGACCGATGGGGCGACCATCCGGGTAACGATATACACCTATCCATGTGCCCTTGCCGGAGCGGGCGAAGAACTTGGGGCCTGCATGACGATAGGGGATCTCCATGTTCACCAGCTTGGCACCGATACGCCAGCCGAGAGCCTGACCACCGGCGTTGTTGGGACAGTGCGAGGTGTTGAACATATAGGCCGGAGTGGGGCCTGTGATATAAAGGCGGCTGGTATGGCCGGTGGAGAGCAACACGGTCTTGGAGCGCACCAGAACGAAGGAGGGTTCTTCCTTGGTCATGTCCAGAGCGAGCAGACCGGCAATACGTCCTTCCTGTTTGAAGAGTTCCAGTACGGGATGGTGATTGAGTATTTCCACGCCACGCTTTTTCGCCTGATCCGTGAGAACCTTCTTCTGCTTGGTACCGTTATATTTGAGCGTGGGGCGCGGCTTGCCAGGGAAGGCATGCCCCATAAACTCATATTTGCCGGTGGGGCGCATTTCAATGCCCCATTCATCCCACATCTTCACGATATCGAAGCTTTTTTCCAGAGACTGGCGGAGCAGAAGGGGATCGCGCACCTGACCGATGGGGCTGGCAAGGGTCTGTCGTACGAGATCTTCCAGCGGGCCGTGTTCTTCTTCCAGCCAGCAGCGGAAGTGGTCGTTGCCCATGGCGCCGGAACCACTACGCAGGGGATGACATTTTTCAAAAATGATAACTCGTTCCGCACCTGCATCTTTGGCCGCGATGCCGGCCATGAGACCGCCGATGCCGCCGCCTACGATGGCGAAGTCACAATCATATCTGGCACTGATGGGTATCATGTTCAGCTCCTGGGCTTAAGAGTGTTGGAAGGGACGTGCAACATGGTGAAGGGGAGGGGGATACGCAAAGTGATGGCCTTAGCGGGGCATTCCAGCACACAGCAGTCGCAGTGCCAGCATTCTTCAGGATAGCGGACGACAGGCACCTCGCGGGCATCTCGGTTGAAGTAGAAGATGTGAGAGTTGCAGATATCTGCACAGCGGCCGCATTTCTTGCACAGTGCGGGATCGATGACTGGAGGCATGATGATTTCCTTGTGTTAGTTAGGGGAGATGGATTACATGGGCGGGAAGATCATTCCAGCCAGCGGCCATGCAACGGCCATGATGGCGGCGGTTCCCAGTACGAGGATGATGAAACCACCGATGGCAAAATCCGTAGGCTTGATGTACGCACCGGAGCTTTCCACGGCCACTGCTACAGGAGGCGCGGAGAATGGGAACATGGACGCGAGGTTGGCGGCGATACCTACCGTAATGCAGGCGGCCAGAGGATGGAAGCCGTACACCGGGGCAAGAGCCACTGTGATGGGCACGAACAAAGTAATGGTGCCGGAGTTCGCCGCAAACTGAGAGACAAAACCGGTAAGGAAAACAAGAGACGTCCATGCCCAGAAGGTGGAGATATCTCCAAGGGCATTGCTGATACCGGAAGCCATCCACTTATCGATGCCACCCTTGACGAGGGCGTCGCCCATAAGTGTAGAAGCCATGATAAGAACGAGAACACCCCACAGGATGTTTTTCTGCGACTGGGGCCAGCTCATGGCAAAGACGAAACGACCGGTCTTTTCATCGGTACGGACGGGAATGACGAGCAGCAGAGCTGCAATGGCCATGGCGACAAAGGGAGCGCCGGTGAGGGCAGCATACTTCTTCAGTCCGAGGGGACCCATGAGCGGCGGTACCACTACCCACATGAACATAGCGAAGGCCATGACGACGACGGCGATCTTTTCATAACGGCTGATGGGGCCGAGCTTTTCTTCTTTTTCGCGCAGGAAGCTGGCGGCAAAGGGAAGCGTGTGCCTTTCGTTTTCTTTCAACGGGAACAGATAGAAGCAGACAATGGTGCTCACCAGCATGACCGCAGCGGCTACCGGGATGCCGATCATACACCACTGCCAGAATTCGATCTGCGTGTTGAGCATCTTGCTGGTCATAGCGATGGTGGTCATGTTCGGAGCGCCGCCCAGAGGTGTGGCGATGCCGCCTACGTTGGCACAGAACAGGGACAGTACGCAGAGCATACGGATAAGGTTGCCTTCACCGGGCTTGATATTGAATTCTTTGGCAATGGTCGTAGCCAGCGTACAGAAGAGAATAACAACAGGTATGTTCGGCGTGATGCAGGAAAGTATGGAGGCGGCGGCTACGAAGGCAAAGATGAAGTTCTTCGTTTTGCCCTTGATGAAGGGCATGGTGAGCGCCTTGATGGAATAGCGCTGGATGAAATTGCTTTCCGTCCATACGCCAAGGATCATGGTAGCGCCAAAGAGCAGCATGATCGTTGGTGTGCCAAAATAGGAGAACGCCTGTTTGGGAGTTGTCACGCCAAGAATGACGAAAATGACCACAGCCCAGACAGAGGCTGCGACCAGCGAAATAGGTTCGAACATCAGCCAGATGAGAAACCATAACGCACCTGCAAGGGCTTTCATGCCCAAGGGGGTGAGCCCGGGCAGGGGGTCGATCATGAGCAGGATAGCTGCAACCAGCGGGCCTGCCAGCAGTGCACAAACTTGCTTTGTCTTTGGGGTCATACCTCTTCCTCCTGAGTGTGGTACATGACAGAATATTAGCTTTGTTCTAGACAATGCAAATTTCGTGCCATATATAACTTTATATTATTTCAATATGTTTTAAGATATAAATTTATAAAAGTAAGCGATAATGTAATAAAAAAATTCACATATAAAGCAAAAAGCTCTATTTTGACATAAAAAAAGCCCCGGCGGACCGGGGCTGAGATACACGAAGAGGGGAGGCTATTCTGCCAGAGCCTTGTGGTAGGCGGCGAGGGCGGCTTCGAGATAGGCGCCCTGCGGTTTTTCCGGCAGGCTGTAGGCCAGAGCATGCAGGGCGGCGGTGATGTCGGCCCAGTCCACCCAGCCCATGTGGGCGAGGCGGACGACCTTTTCCTTCAGGTCAGCCTGACCAGCGGTAAGGATGACGCCCCATTCCTTGTAGGCATTGGCGATGATGGGGCTGGCCTGCATGTCATCGGGCAGGCGGATGCTGGTAAGGCCCCACGTACAACGCTTCTCATCTTTCACCATAGGTTCGAGTCCCATAGCTTTGATGCCGGCGCGGGCCATGCAGGTGAGGGCGCGCTGCTTCTTGAACACGTTGTCCATGCCGAACTCGAAGAGCATCTTGAGGGCTTCGTTCAGACCGACGAGCAGGCTGATGGGCGAGGTGTAATGCGTCTGGTTCTTGGCGCACTGGGTGCGTTCGCCCACAAGGTCGAAGTAGTAGCAGTTGGGGCTGATCTGTTCGGCGCGGGCCCATGCGCGGGGAGAAAGGGCGATGAAGGCCAGACCGGGAGGCAGCATGAGGCCCTTCTGCGAGCCGGTGAGCAGGCAGTCGATGCCCCATTCATCCATGCGGACAGGGGATATGGACACCGCAGAGATACCGTCGGCCACGAGGAGGACATTGCGGTCACGGGTGACGGCGGCTACGTCCTGGATAGGATGGAGCACGCCGGTGGACGTTTCGGAGATCTGCATGAACACGCCGCGGATGGCGGGGTCGGCATCCAGCGCGGCTCGGATATCTTCGGCTTCGATGGACTGCCCGGCCTCACGGCGCAGAACGACAGGGTCGAGGCCGCGCATCTTCACGATGTCGAGCCAGCGATTGCCGAAGTAACCTGCCGTGGCGACCAGAACTTTTTCACCGGGTTCGAACAGGTTGAAGGCGGCCGCCGTCATGGAGCCGGTGCCGGAGCTGGCCAGCGGGATGACCGGACCTTCGGTGCAGAAAAGCTGACGGAGCATGGCCTGGTTTTCGGCCATGATCTGCTTGAAGGCGTCTTTACGGTGATGGGGCAGGGGAGCGGCCATGGCCAGACGAACACGGTCGGGAATGGGAGTGGGGCCCGGAGTGAGCATGCGGGTTGCCTGAAAAGACATGGCGAGACCTCTTTGTATTGAAGATGGAAAGGATTGTTGGAATAGGTTGCGTGATAGACGGTATAGAAAAAAGAGCGGCCCCGCAAGAGTACGGAGCCGTTCGTTTTATTCCGGAAGATGGAACAGGAAGGTCTTGAGGTAGGCTGTTTCGGGCATGGCCGGATGGATGGGGTGATCCGGGCCCTGGAATCCCTGGAACAGCAGGCGGGCAAAGCGGCGGCGTTTGCCTGCGGCACGCGTGACCATGTTGCGGAGAGCGTCCGCCTCAAGGTGATGAGAGCAGGAGCAGGTCATCAGCATGCCGCCGGGCTTCACGAGGTCGAGCCCGAGTTCGTTCACACGGGTATAGGCTTCGAGCCCCTGCTTGGCGTCCTTCTTACGCTTGATGAAGGCGGGCGGGTCGAGGCAGACGATGTCGAACTGTCGTCCTTCGCGGCGCAGATCGGCCAGCAGACCGAGAGCATCGCCCTGAAGCGTCTCCACCTCGGCTCCGGCAGATTCGGCGTTGCGGCGGGCAAAACCGAGAGCGTGGGCGGAGGCATCCATGAAGCTCACCTTCGCGGCGCCGTTCTTGGCGGCCAGAGCGCCGAAAGCACCTGCGTAGCAGAATGCGTCGAGTACGGAACAGCCGGGCTGAGCCTGCACGAAAGGCGTGAGTGCGGCACGGTTCACGCGCTGATCGTAGAACCAGCCGGTCTTCTGTCCACCCGAGAGCGGGATGGTATACTCCATGCCGTTTTCTTCGATGACGGTCTCTTCCGGCACAGAACCGAGAGCCGTGCGCTGGAAGCGTTCCAGCCCTTCGAGACTGCGGGAGGCCACATCGTTGTCCAGCAGGATGGAGGTCGGATGAAGAAGCTCGTCGAGGATATTCACAAGGGCGTCGGTCTGGGCGTCCATGCCGGCCGTGGTGATCTGGCAGACGATGTGATCACCGTGGCGATCGGCCACGAGGCCGGGCAGGAAGTCGCCTTCGCCGTGGCAGAGGCGATAGAACGGGCGCGGGAACATACGCTGGCGCAGAGCAAGGGCATCGGTAAGGCGGCGGCGCAGCAGGTCGGGGCCGAGCTCTTCTTCGGCTTTACGGCTGACCATGCGGACAGCGATGAGCGAAGCGGGATTCACATAGCCGGAACCAAGCACACGACCTCCGGCATCGGCGACCAGAACGGGCTGACCGGGAGCGAAGGACGTGAGCGGCGAACGCTTCACATCCACTTCGTTGCTGAACACCCAGAGATGGCCCACACGGAGGCGGCGATCCTCGCCTTTTTTAAGGAAGATGGTTTCCATAGATAACGCTTACGAAGGTAGAGAGTTTCAGAGGTGCGGAAAGCACCCTAGAACAGGCACAGCACGAACATGCAGAACCACAGCGCGGCATTGAGCATCAGCATAAGGAAGACCGCGGCAGAGGCCATATCCTTGGCATGCTTCACATGGATGTTGTAGTCCGTGGTGATGAGATTGAGGGCTTCTTCGATGGCGGTGTTCAGGAGTTCAGCCATCATGACGAGCAGCCATGCGCCGATGCCGATGAGCCATGTGGTCAGGGGTTTGCCGTAAATGCCGAGCATGACGATCAGCAGGAGGAGTATGGCGAATTCCTGACGGAAGGCGAGACTCAGGCGGAGCCCGGTGGCAAGTCCTGCAAGGGAATAGCCTGCCGCCTTGAAAATGTGGAAAAAGCCTTCCTTGAACTTTTCCTTATCCATGAGATGCCCTTACTGATGACCGCCGAGTTCGAAGGAGGTGATGCCGCCGCCCTGACCGTTGGCCTTGGGGCAATCCTTGCGGAGGAAGCAGATGTCACAGGCACCGCGGAAGGGGAAGGGGGTGAGGACGCTGTACTTAGGCAGGATGGAGTGGGTCTCGGACTGATAGTCGAGGCCTTCTGCGGCAAGAGCATCACAAAGCAGGGCTGTGGGCTGAGGAGCAGGGGCGCAGCCGGCTTCTTCCACTTCGGGCAGCACCTGATACACGGCGCACTGCACCATGGTCTGG